>NZ_CAURKP010000062.1:0-28593 GCF_963525155.1 uncultured Rhodococcus sp. | reverse complement strand
ACCCGGGAAGCCCTCGATGCTCTGCGGCTGCTCCGGCGGCGCGGTGGCCGCGGCTCCCGGGCTGGTGGGCGCAGCCGACGCCGTCGTGGTCGCAGAGGCGGACGCAGATGCCGAACCGCTCGAGGACGAAGCCGCCGCGGACGTCGTGGTGACCGGATTGGAGGTTGCAGTGGAGTCGTCACTACCGCACGCGACAAGCGCGCCACCGGTGGCGAGCGCCAGGGCGCCGACCGCGATCGCGCGTGCACAAGTGTTTCGGTTACCCGAGAAAAGCGACATCAATGTCCGTCCTTGCCTTCAGTCGAAAGTCCATCAACAGGTTACGCAACGCACGCGGGCGGGCACCGATCCGTGATCGGGCCCGCCCGTCGTGCACCACTGTGAGTTAGTGAACTTCTGTCTTGTCACCGATCACCGTGATGTAGCCGAACTGGAAGTTCTGCTGGACACCACCGGGAATGTCGAACTTGTCACTGATCGGGAATCCGAGTCGTCCACCTTCGTATCCGACGCTCTTCCAACCGTCGAACAGCGGACCGTTCTCGACGGACCATGCACCGGTGCCGGGGCTCCAGTAGATGTTGCCGCCCTCGAACTCGGTGAAGCGTCCGTTGTCCTTGATCGGAACCTCGTTCGACTTCGGGAATCCGAGCCAGCCGTTTTCCCAGCCGAGTTCGCCGTACTTGCCCATGATCATTCCGAGAACCGCGTGAGTTCCGTTGGCGCTGCTGTACATTGCGCCGATCTCGAATCCCTGGACCTTGCCCGGCTTGCCGGGGGTCGCGATCTCGTCGGCAGTCGGGTAGCCGAGCGGGCCACCTTCCCAACCCTGTGCGGACCACTCGGCGAGGATGTCGCCGCTGACGGGGTGAGCGCCGGTCTGCGGGGTCCAGTAGATGGAGCCGTTCTGGAAGTGGTTGAAGCGTCCGCGTCCGTCGGGGGTACCGAGTTCGGGGGTACGCGGGAAGCCGAGCGGGCCGGCTGCTGCTCCGGTGTTCATGTACGCGCCGGCGATGCGACCGGCGACGGGCTGGGCGCCCGTTCCACTGGTGAAGTAGATGCGACCGTTGCGGAAGTCCTGTGCCAGGCCACCCGCGACGCTGTACTCGGGGGTGATGCAGTCACCGATCCAGCCGTTGGCTGCGGCCGTCGCACCGATCTCACCCGAAGTGCCGCAAGCCGGCTTCTCGACCTCGACGCCGATGGCGTTGGCCAACTGCGGCCACAGCTGATGAAGCTCGAACTGCCAGTACGGCCACGAGTGGGTTCCGGACGGGCGGTAGTTGACCTGCGCGGGGATTCCGAGCTGGTTGAGCTTGGTCGCGAAGGTCTGCGAGGTCAGGCGAGCGAGGATCTCGAGGCCCATGCCTGCGTAGTTGGTGCTTACGCCGGGAATTCCCGACGGCTGGTCGTACGGGCCGGTCGTACCGCTACCACTCGAGACGTACAGGCTGACGCCCTTGAGCTTCTCGGCGAGCGCGTACGGATCGTGTGCAGCCCACTGCGGGTTGGACGGCGGTCCCCACATCGCGGCGGAGTTGTATCCACCGGCGTCGGTCATCGCGAACTGGATTGCCTGAGGCATGCCGAGCGAGGTGGTGGTGAGGATGCCGGAGAGCGAAGCGGCGAACTTGAAGAAGCCGGGGTTGCGCGCCGTGAGGAACATGGCGGACGTGCCGCCCATCGACAGTCCGACGACACCGCGTGTCTGCGTGGTCCGCCAGTCCTTTTCGAGGATGGGGGGCAGTTCCTTGGTCAGGAACGTCTCCCACTGGTAGTTCTTGCCGTTGTCGGGCTGGAGCCAGTCGGAGTAGAAGCTGGACTGACCGCCGACCGGGAGGATGACGTTGACGTTCTTGTCCGCGTAGAAGGACTCGGCGTCGGTCTCGTAGGTCCAGGCGTTCTCGTTGTCGGTCGCGCGAAGACCGTCGAGCATCCAGACCGAGGGGAAGCTGGCCGACGGATTGACGTTCCAATCGCGGGCCAAGAGGATCTGCACCTGAATCGGGGTGCCCATCGCGGGAGAGTTCACCCACAGCGCGACGCGACGCTCGCTGAGCCAGTCGACCTTCGTGACCGCTGCTCCGGTGGGGTTCTGGGTGGCGGCCGGTGCGGCCTGAGCAGGTGCCGGCGCGGCTGCCGCGGTTCCGGCCGTCGTCAAGCCCGCGGCGATCGGCAGAACCAGCATCGCTGCCAGTGCGCCGACGACCTTTGTCCGGAAGGTTGCCCGGGACCGGCGACGGTCCTCCGTGGCAAGGCCTACTCGCATGAGCTCACTCTCTTTCCTTACGTTCGGTCCGCGCGTCGATCGTGTGGCCGCCTGAGCAGCCAGACCCCCGTTGAAACTATTTCTACACGCAAACGATCCCCGCTTGGGGTAGCCGCGCTGTTACTGGTGGTGCAATTGTTACTGACATCGGGCGCTTGTGCAGCACCTGAATACACAAGTGCCGTCCCGGTTCTCCTTCGAGGAGTCCGGAACGGCACTGGTGAAGTGACTAGGTCACGGGATCGCGCACGATCACCAAGCGTTCATGGTGTCGAGGATCTGGCCGCGAGCCTTCCACAGCTCTGCCGACCAGTACGGCCACGAGTGCGTGCCGTTGGACGGGAAGCTGTAGGTGGCCGGGATACCCAGCGAGTTCATGCGGATCTGGAATGCACGGGTGTTGACCAGGGCGAGAGCCTCGAGGCCCATGCCGTTAGCCGTGTTGTAGTAGTCGATCGGTGCGCGCGGGTGGTCGTATTCACCAGGCAGGCCGCTTGCCGACGAGATGTACATCGACAGGCCCTGCAGACGCGGTGCGAAGACGAACGGGTCGTTGCGCAGCCAGGACGGGCTCCACGGCGGTCCCCACATGGAGTCGACGTTGAAGCGACCGGCATCGAGCATTGCGACGCGGATTGCCTCGCGCATGCCCGGAGCCGAGATGTTCAGGTAGCCCGACAGCGAGCCGGCGAACTTGAACTGGTCACGGTGGTAAGCAGCCAGCGTCAGAGCAGCGCTGCCACCCATCGAGAGGCCGAGGACCGCGTTGTTGGTGGGCGAGACGCCGTAGTTCGCGAGGAAGTTGGGCAGTTCTTCGGTGAGGAAGGTTTCCCACTTGTACGTGATCTGCTGGCCGTTGAAGTTCGACGGTGCATACCAGTCGCTGTAGAAGCTGGACTCGCCGCCGACGGGCATCACGAGGGTGATGTTGTCGTTGCGGTACTGGTCCTTCGCATTGGTCTCGAAGCTCCACGCGTTGGCGTCGTTACGCGCACGCAGGCCGTCGAGAAGGTAAAGGGCAGCGTTTCCGCCGCGAGCGGCCCACTGGACCTGGACCTTGATGTTGCCCATCGAGGAGGGCACCCACAGCTCGTCGTATCCGCCGGAGGGGGCGGTGTGGCTGGGAGCAGTGTGCGCAGGCGCAGCAGAGGCGACAGCACTACCGGCAACTCCTGCAGCAAGGGGGAGCACAAGTGCTGCGGCACCGATGGCCAACGCTCGGTGCTTGAGGCGCTGGGTCAGCCTCTTTCTGGCAAAACGCATGGATACTGCTCTCTCTCTTCGTCTGCGGAACCCACTCGGTGGAGTGGTTCCGGCGGATTCCGTCGGGGAACAGGCTTTTCTGCCAGCCCGAACGAGTTCGGGTCGGCAGCGGACCTCTTCCAAGTCACACTGCGCTCGCTGGACTTTATGTCACAGGTTCAGCTGTGACAAATAGGTGGACCGTTACGTCCCAATCCGCGAGCAACACCGTCATCACCCCTCGGGGGTGATTCAGGTTAGGTGAATCGTCTTCGAGTACATCGTGGCCAATCAATTCGGTGTTACTGAATCGAAATATTCAAACCCTCAACAGTCGGTGATGCTGATCACATCACCTGGGTGACTCCGGTGGAACGAGACCGCAGCGTTCCAATTCGTAGGCCGGAACCCGGTCGAATCGGTACTTCGCGAAGTCGAATGCCTGCTGGAAGTTCTGTTTGAATCTGGCCCAGGTCAGCTCGGAGCGGTACGACGTGAGCAACTCCTGCGTTTCCGGGCAGGTGATGGCCAGCTTTGCGTCCGCAACCCAGTCTTCGTCGAGGAAGAACGGCAGCCACGGTCGAACGTCGATCATTCCCGTGTCCGCGACCACCCAGTCCGGATAGAGATTCTTGTCGTGCCCGATCCGGCCGTCCTCGAGTCGCTCGGTGTGAGCTGCCAGGGGATACGCCAGCCCCATCTGATCGAGCACCCGAACGTCGAGGCCGACGTTCATGCTCGTCATTCCGAGGTTGAGGAAGAAGACGACGTGCTCGGCCGGCTCGTCGATCGGTCCGGGTGGTGGGACGACGAACCAGGAGTCGTAGCTCGCGGACGGCAGCAGCAGCCCACCCTCCGGAGTCCGCGCGATGGTCTCGACCATGGCACGCATTCGCGGATAGTCGAGGTAGTCCTCGGCCAGGATCGGATGCTTGTGACCGGTGTTGAGTGCGTAGAACGCTCGCTCGTCGACGATTCCCGAGCGACCCACCACGGATCCTTCGGGCATACCCGTCGTGTTCGCGGCGAAGAAGGCCCAGATGATCGTGCCGATCCACAGCACCGCCGAGACTCCGAAGATCGCGGTGTCGCGATTACTTCCGAACGCTGCCCGCGCCGGCACCCGCAACGGAATGACCGCCACCGGGATGAGCAGGCAGAACAGCACCGGCAACAGGACGCGGCCGTGCATGAAGTCGCCGCCGACGCGCAGAGAGTAGATCCCGAGGATCAGCCCACTGCCGAGAATGAAGGTGACAATCGCCCGCGGCGTGCGCAGAAACTGCTGAAAGCGCTGCCACAGCGGGCGTGCGGGTTGATCTGCGGTAGCGGTAGGTGTGTCCGCTCGGCTTCGCCACACGAGCAGCAGCGCACCGATGAGCAGGAACAGCAACGGCAACCAGAGCAGGTACGGCCCGACCAGGTTCCACAGGTACGCAAAACCCTGCGCCCACTTCGCGCCACCGGCGTCCTTCGACACCGCGGTGTTCGGGTACGGCAAGGCGTAGTAGCCCATTCGCCAGATCTGATAGGCCACCGGGACAAGTCCGGCGACGACGACGATCAGTGTGCGAATCTTCCAGGTCAGGCCTGCGGAGAGAACGATCATCATCAACGCGGCAGCACCGGGAATCGCCATCTCGGGTCGAACCAGTGGTCCGAGTCCGGCCACGAACGAGAGAGTCAGGATCGACGCCGTGGACGGCGTCGACGCCTGCGCCCACCGAACGAGCAGTACCCACAGGAGCGCGATCCAGAAGATCACCAAGCAAGTCTCGAGCCCGGAAGTGGCGAAATCTCGCGCAGGCGGAACCGCGATGTAGACGAGAACACCCGCCGGTACCAGCAGGATCGTTCCGCCCGCCGACGGCCGAACGCCGCGGTACAGACGACCGGTGCCGAGCATCGCCAACACGACGGCAGCAGTCGAGAGTACGAGCGCGATCGTCAGAACAACGTATTCGAGACGGATCTGCGTGAGCCAACTGAACGCGTAGACGATGTACGTCCACGCGGTACTCGTGTTCGCCTCGACACGCTCACCCGCGTTGAAGACCGGGCCGTTCCCCGCGAGCAGGTTGCGGACGGTTCGCAAGACGATGAGTCCGTCGTCGGCGATCCAGCGACGCTCCCACGCACCCCAGAACATGAGGGCAGCAGCAAGCACCACCCCGCCGAGAAAAACTCCTCGACTGAGGGTGGTGCGATTCGCCGCAGTGTCGACGTGCGGGTCGGCCTCGGTGCGTGGCTCAGACGAGGTAGACAGCGACACCCACTACTCCGATCCACGCAATCGCGAGGAGTTGCAGCACCCGGTCACCGAGCGCGATCTCCTCAGGCTCTCCGGCTTCGCCGCCGTCGACGTCCACCGCGTATCGCAACACCGCGATGGTGAACGGCACCATCGAGATGGCGTACCAGTTGGTGCCCTTGATGGCGTCCTGCTGGAACGCCCACAGTCCGTAGCAGAGGACCAGCGTCGTCGCTGCCATCGTCCACACGAAACGCAGGTACGTCATCGTGTAGCTCTCGAGGGACTTACGGATCTTCGCGCCGGTCTTCTCGGCCAACTGCAGTTCGGCGTAGCGCTTGCCTGCCGCCATGAAGAGTGAGCCGAACGCCATCATCAGCAGGAACCACTGCGAGAGATCGATCTCGGCGGCAACGCCACCGGCGATCGCTCGAAGCAGGAAGCCGGACGAGACGATGCAGATGTCGATGACGGCCTGATGCTTGAGACCGAAGCAGTAGGCGAGCTGGATGACGATGTACACGCCCATGACCACGGCGAGTTGCCAGTTGGCCAGGAAGGACAGCCCGATCGCACCGGCAAGCAGCACGACTGCCATGCCGTAGGCGATGTTGACGGGTAGAACACCGGCCGCGATGGGACGGAATCGCTTCGTGGGGTGAGCACGGTCGGCTTCGACATCCATCGCGTCGTTGACGAGATAGATGCCTGATGCCGCCATACAGAACACGACGAACGCCAGCGCGACGGGCAACAGCACGTCGGCTTCGGTGGCGGTTCCGGCCGCGATGGGCGCTGCCAGCACAAGGACGTTCTTGACCCACTGACGTGGGCGAAGCGCCTTGACGATGCCGGCGGGCAGGGACTTCGGGGGTCCGCTGACCGTAGCCGGTTCCTCGCTCATTTATCTCCACATTTCTGTTCGGCTCTGGCTTCTTCGACCCGGCGAACTACCGCCGCGGATGCGGCTCCCAGTGCCGCTCCGGCGAGTACGTCGGTCGGGTAGTGAACTCCCAGGACCAGACGCGAGAGCATCATCGGGGGCACCAGCAACGCCGGTAAGGGTAGCCCGGTGAGCCGACCGATCAGCACAGCCGCCGCCGTCGTCGACGTCGCGTGTGATGACGGGAAGCTGAGCTTGCTCGGTGTCGAGACGTTGACCTGCACCGAAGGATCGGAAGGTCGCTTGCGCCTGACCACTCGTTTGATCACCACGGAGGCGGCGTGTGCACCGAAGGCTCCGACGGCTGCTCCGGCCCATTCCCGTCGACGCGGCTTGTCCACAGCAGCTCCGACGGCAGCGATCGCGATCCATCCGAGGGAGTGCTCACCGAAGTGAGACATACCGCGGGCGACCTTGACGGCTCCCGGCAGCTGCCCGACGGTCGACTGAATCCCGGCCAGAATCTGTACTTCAGGAGATGCCGAAGACACGTTCCCACCTTTCCGTGCTGGTCAGTGAAGGAACGGCGTCCTGGTACTGCTTCTTGAGCTCGGGGAAACGGGCGGCGAGTTCGCGGCGCAAACGCATGGCTTCCTTGAGCAGTTCGAGTGCCTGCTTGGGGTTGCGCTTGCGGTAGACGACGCCACGGCCGTCGGCGGTGGTGACGGTGACCCCGTCGACCTGCGAGAGCAGATACCACCTGGCGTCGATGGTCGGCACGTTGAGCTGAGGACGCTCGTGATGCTCGGGGTGCGCGGGCTTGAGGTTGTGTACCACAGCCTTGCCGACGCGGACGATCTTCGCGACGGGGTTGGTCGGCGCGCTGACGTCCCCGACTTCGGCGCCGGAGGGCAGCGGTAGTGCGGTTGCCGAGGGCACCACGACGGCGTCGGGGTACTCCTTGCGCTGGGCGTGAACCTCACCGAGTGCGGTGGGCAGCATGTTCGCGACGTGTTCCGGTCCGGCGAGGAAGTCCGCGATGGCCTTGTTCTGGATCGCGACGGTGGAGTACTCGAGGCACAGCAGGTGCTTGAGAGTCGCCTTCACCGTGTTGACGACAAGGCCGCGGCCGTTGCCCGGCATGTGGAGCGCGGCCACCACCAGACGGTTACGGAGGTGGAAGTACGCCTGCCAGTCGATGGCGTCGTCCTTGTCGCTCCACGCCATGTGCCAGATCGCGGCACCAGGCAACGTGACGGTCGGGTATCCGGCTTCCTTTGCGCGCAAACCGTATTCGCAGTCGTCCCACTTGATGAACAGTGGCAGCGGCTGCTTGAGCTCTTCCGCGACCTGGCGCGGGATCATGCACATCCACCAACCGTTGAAGTCGACGTCGATGCGACGGTGCAGCAGTTTCGAATCTCGCAGCGAATTCTTGGAGAAGTCGTGGTCGTATTCGACGTTCGGCGCGGCAGACCACATGAAGATCCCGCGGTTGACCACTTCACCCATCACGTGAAGGTGGCTACGTTCCTGAAGGTTGAGCATCTGCCCACCCACCAGCATCGGCGACTTCGCGAAGCGCGAGAAAGCAAGCGCACGAAGGATCGAGTCGGGTTCGATCTCGATGTCGTCGTCCATGAACAGGATGTGCTGGCACTGCGTGGTCTTGAGCGCCTCGTACATGATTCGGCTGTATCCGCCGGAGCCACCGAGGTTGCCCTGATCGTGAATGGCGAGCCGATCACCAAGTGCTGCAGCAGCTTCGGCGAACCCGGGCTCGTCACGCACCTTACGAGTGCCCTGATCCGGCATGATGACGGCCTTGATCACGTCCGACACCAGCGGATCCGAGGACAACGCAGCCAGCGCCTTGACAGCGTCGGTCGGGCGATTGAACGTCGGAATACCAACGGCGACCGTCGCTTCGCCGGGAGCCTCGACGGGCGCGTACCAGCCGCCGCTCTCGACGACTACGGCCGTATCGGTGGTGATGTCGAACCAGATCCAGCCGCCGTCCTCGAACGGTGCCAGCTCCACCTCGAGTTCGACCGCGGCATCACCGTCGGCAAATTCCTTGCCTTCCACGTGAATTCGCGAGGAGTCCGCCTTGGAACGGTAGACATCCACGCGGCCGTGTCCGGACAGTTCGAGTCGAAGGACCACAGATTTCAGGATGGACCATCGACGCCAGTAGCTGGCGGGGAACGCGTTGAAGTACGTGGCGAACGAGACCTCGGTCTCGGCACCGAGCGCGACGGACGTCCTCGAGGTGGAGTGAGCCCGACGACTGTTGGTCGAAGCTTCCTCCAAGTACAGCGTGCGGACGTCGAGAGGTTCGCCGGCGCGGGGAAGGATGATCCGAGAGAGCAGGGACTTGCCGAGGTAGGTCACCTCGTCGCCGGTGACGGCATCTTCGCCTTCGAGTAGATGACGTGCGTTCATTCGCTCTCCCCTGCCAATTCCGCACCCGTTTCGAGATGCGGGCGCAGGGTGTTCTCGAACATCGTCAGCGCGCTGGCGATCGCCATGTGCATGTCCAGGTACTGGTAGGTGCCGAGACGCCCACCGAAGAGGACCTTGTTCTCCGCGGTCTCCTTCTTGGCGCGTGAGCGGTACGCGGAGAGCTTCTCACGATCCTCCGGAGTGTTGATCGGGTAGTACGGCTCGTCCTTCGCCTCCGCTGCACGTGAGAACTCACGCATGATGACGGTCTTGTCGGTCGGGTACTCGCGCTCCGGATGGAAGTGACGGAACTCGTGGATTCGGGTGAACGGCACGTCGGCGTCGTTGTAGTTCATGACCGGGGTGCCCTGGAAGTCTCCGGTGGGCAGAACCTCGGTCTCGAAATCGAGGGTGCGCCATCCCAGTGCACCTTCGGAGTAGTCGAAGTAGCGGTCGAGCGGGCCCGTGTAGATGACGGGTGCGTCGGGGCTGGCGGTGCGCAGTTCGTCGCGGACGTCGAAGTAATCGGTGTCGAGGCGGACCTCGATCTTCGGATCCTTCGCCATGTTCTCGAGCCACGCCGTATATCCGTCGACGGGCAGGCCCTCGTACGTGTCGTTGAAGTAGCGATTGTCGAAGTTGTAGCGGACCGGCAGGCGGCTGATGTTCGCCGCGGGCAACTCGGTGGGGTCGGTCTGCCACTGCTTAGCCGTGTAGTCACGCACAAATGCTTCGTAGAGCGGGCGCCCGATCAGGGAGATCGCCTTCTCTTCGAGGTTGGAGGCGTCCTTCGAATCGATCTCGCTGGACTGTTCGGCGATGAGGGCGCGTGCTTCTTCGGGAGTGAAGTACCGACCGAAGAACTGCGACACGAGACCGAGTCCCATCGGGAACTGATACGCCTGCCCCTTGTGCAGCGCAAAGACGCGGTGCTGGTAGTTCGTGAACTCCGTGAACTGAGTGACGTAGTCCCAGACCTTCTTGTTGGAGGTGTGGAACAGGTGGGCACCGTACTTGTGGACCTCGATGCCGGTCTCCGGCTCAGCCTCCGAGTATGCGTTCCCCCCAAGGTGGTGACGGCGATCCAACACCAGCACGCGCTTACCCAGCTGGGTAGCGGCACGCTCGGCGATGGTCAGCCCGAAGAATCCCGAACCGACGACGATCAGGTCGTACTGGGCACGGACGGTCTCTGAATTTGCAGCGGTCACGATGAACCAGGGTATCGGACCTGTTCGGAAGCCGAGGGTTGGATGCGTCACCAGGGCCGATGCGGCAAGTCAGGACGCTGCGAGACCGATCGGACCGGAAGCACTCGGTGCACCGCTCGAATCGAATTCGATCGCGATCGGTTCGTCGACCGGAAAGTGTGCGGGAAGTAGAAGGAGTCCCTCCGACGCGCAGCGTTCGAGAAGTTCGCGGCGGGTGACCCTGGCGATCTCGGGATCCGCGTCGCCGCCCTGGCTGAGGTCCGGGTACAGAAACTGGATCGGGTGGTGGATCACATCGCCGGAGATGACGGCGCCGCCGTCGGCAGTGCGAATCTCGATCACGATATGGCCCGGCGTGTGGCCGGGCGCGCTGCGCACGACGACGCGAGTGCCTTCGGACTCGGCCAGGACGTGGCCGTCGTCGACCGCCTCCCACTTCGCCCCGTCCAGAACGGGACGGACGCTGTCCTCGAAGGTCTGCGCCAGATCCGAGACCACTCCTTCGTGTGGACCGTCGGCGGCGAGTTGTTGGAGCGCGGCCAGTTCGGTGCGATCGAAAATGTAGGTCGCGCGGGGGAAGGTAGGCCGCCAGGTTTCGGCGTCGAGGGCGGTGTTCCAGCCACAGTGGTCGGGGTGCAGATGTGTGCTGACCACCAGATCGACGTCGTCGACGGACACACCGGTGGCTGCGAAGCGTGAGAGGTAGTCGGTGCCGAACATGTGATGCGGCAAGAGGTTCGGCCGGTGCTTGCTGTTGCCGTTGCCGGTGTCGACCACGATGGCCTTGCCGCCGATTTCCACCAGGTAGGTGTGGATGGCAAGTACGAGGTCACCGCTACCCGCGTCGAAGAACTCCGGTGTCAGCCGCGCCGACGCTTCCTCTATCTCCGCCTCACTCGTCTGGGGAAAGAGCTCTCGCGGCGGAAACGGCCAGTGCGCCAGCTCTGTCAGTTGGGTGACGCGCGCCGACCCGACGTCGATGGTGAAGCTCATCAGTGTTTGCCTTCCGAAC
Source organism: uncultured Rhodococcus sp. (assembly GCF_963525155.1). Taxonomy (NCBI): domain Bacteria; kingdom Bacillati; phylum Actinomycetota; class Actinomycetes; order Mycobacteriales; family Nocardiaceae; genus Rhodococcus; species uncultured Rhodococcus sp. The sequence continues at coordinate 17,280 of NZ_CAURKP010000062.1, read as the reverse complement.
AGCTCGATACCGCTTGTGGGCACACACAAAGGCACCCACCGAAATGCTCGGTGGGTGCCTGGTCGGTGTCAATGGTTTTCGACGCCGGTGATCAAAGACTCTTCGCGATGATGCCCTTCATCACTTCGTTGGCGCCGGCGTAGATCTTCTGGACGCGGGAGTCCTCGTACATGCGCGCGATCGGGTACTCACGCATGTAGCCGTATCCGCCGTAGAGCTGCACGCACCGGTCGACGACGGCGCATTGCTGCTCAGTGAGCCAGTACTTGACCATCGCGGCGTCTGCGCCGTCCAGCTCGCCGTTGAGGTGATCCTCGATGCAGTTGTCGAGGAAGACACGGCAGGTGCGTGCGATCGTCTGGCACTCGGCCAGCTCGAAGGCGGTGTTCTGGAACTCGAAGAGGCTGTGCCCGAACGCTTGACGCGCCTTGGTGTATGCGACGGTCTCCTCGACTGCACGCTCGATGGTGCCGATGGCCTGCGCGCCGATGATGAGGCGTTCCTGCACCAGCTGCGCCATCAACTGACCGAAGCCGAGCCCCTCGGACTCACCGAGGAGGTTCGAGACGGGAACGCGAACGTCGGTGAAGGACAGCTCCGACGTATCGGCGCCGTGCTGACCGACCTTGTCGAGCACGCGGCCGACCGCAAAGCCTTCGCAGTCACGAAGATCCACGATCAGGAGCGAGACACCCTTGGCGCCCGCTTTGGGGTCGGTCTTGACGGCAAGCACGATCATGTCTGCGCTGCCACCATTGGTGATGAAGGTCTTCGACCCGTTCACGACGTAGTGGTCACCGTCACGGACCGCGGACGTGGTGATTGCCTTGAGGTCGGAACCTGTTCCTGGCTCGGTCATTCCGATGGCGCCGAGGATTTCGCCCGTCGCCATACCTGGCAGCCAGGCCTTCTTCTGCTCTTCGCTTCCGTACTCGAGCACGTAGTGCGCCACGATGCCACTGTGCACGGAGTTACCGAGCGCATAGTCACCGCAGTAGCCCTGCGCCTCGAAGACAGCGAGATCGTGCGCGAAAGTTCCACCGCCCCCGCCGTATTCCTCGGGAATCGAGCAGCACAGCAGGCCGAGCTTGCCGGCTTCGAGCCACACGGACCGGTCGACGCGATGCTGAGCGTCCCACTGCTCACGCTTGGCGATCAGTTCACGATCGAAGAAACCACGGGCCAGTTCGGCTACTGCGGCGATCTCGTCGTCATGCCACGACGGCTTGCGCTTGGTCGCCATGATCAGACCCGCTTCAGCAGGGCAGCGAGTGCCTGACCGCCGCCGATGCACATGGTGACGATGCCGAATTCGAGGTCGCGACGGACCATGTCGCGTGCCGCGCGCAGCGTGAGGATGGCTCCGGTGGCGCCGACCGGGTGTCCGAGGGCGATTGCTCCGCCGTACGGGTTGGTCTTTTCCGGATCCAGGCCACTGTCACGGATGACGGCGATGGCCTGCGAAGCAAAGGCCTCGTTGACCTCGGCGGTGCCGATGTCGGACGGCTTCAATCCTGTTTGCGCAAAGAGCTTTTCGAGAGCGAGCACGGGAGCGTAGCCCATCAGGCCGGGCTCCATGGCTGCCGTCGTGACGGTTTCGAGCGTGACCAGTCCGGTGAGACCGCGCTTGGCTGCCTCGGTGCCCGTCGCGAGGACGAGTGCGCCGGCGCCGTCGTTGATCCCCGACGCGTTACCGGCGGTGACGGATCCGCCCTCTTCGAATGCGGGGCGCAGCTTGGCGAGGGTTTCGACGGTGGTTCCGGGCTTGGGATGCTCGTCCTCGGTGACGGTGACGGAGCGCCGACCACCGGTCTCGACGGGAGTGATTTCCTCGGCGAATGCCGCCTTCGCTGCGTCGGTAGCGGCGCGGCGCTGAGATTCGACGGCGAACTCGTCCTGCTGCTCGCGACTGACGCCGTACTTACGGGCGACGGCTTCGGCAGTGCGGCCCATGTGAGCCTTGCTGAACGGGTCGGTGAGCATCGCGACGGTGCCGTCGACGAGGCTGCGATCGCCGAGCTTGTAGCCCGAGCGGGCGGCGAAGTCGTAGAAGGGCATGCGAGACATGCTCTCGTCACCGCCGGCGAGCGTGATGGCAGCTGCACCCCATCGCATCTGCATCGCCGCAGACCACACAGCCTGCAGGCCGCTGCCACAGAGGCGGTTGACGGTGTAGGCGGGGACGTTCTCGGGCAGTCCGGCGGCGATGCCGACGCGGCGTGCGTTGTAGGCGTCCGGGCCGACCTGGCCGATGCAGCCCATGACGACCTCGTCGATGTCTTCGGGCGCAACGCCGGCGCGGCTCAGCGCGGCCTTGGCTGCTGCGGCGCCCAGCTCGTGTGCGGGTACGTCCTTGAAGACGCCGCCGAAGCTACCGACGGGGGTCCTGGCCCCGTCGACGATGACGATCGGTTCGGGTGTGGTCATGATTGTCCCCATCTGCTGTGCTCACGTCGATTTCTCTGTCCGTGGCCGATACTAGGACATCTAAGTATCTCGCAGATGGGGACGTTGGTGTCAGGGTGTGGGAGCGCTCTCGGCGACGGGCACGACCTCGGCGTCGGCGTTGGTGTCTTTGTGGTTCCGGTAGCGGTAGAGCCCGATACCCACGAGGATCGCTGCAAGTCCCAGGGACACGATCATCTGGCTGCGCGTCGAGTCCAGGGTGAGCATGCCGATGCAGAGCGCGATGATGGCGGCGATCGTGGCGTAGGTCAGGTACGGGAAGAACCACATCTTGAGTTCCAGCTCCTGGCCCGAAGCTTCGAGCTTGCGGCGGGTGCGCAGCTGGGACACCGAGATGACGAGCCAGACGAACAGCGCGATCGCACCGGAGGAGTTGACCAGGAACAGGAAGACCTTGTCCGGGGAGAGGTAGTTCATGCCGACGGTCAGGAAGCCGACGATCGTCGAGACCAGGACAGCGCGCATCGGGACGCCGGTCTTCTCGATACGTGAGAGCGACTTGGGGGCGTCGCCGCGGCCGGCGAGGGAGAAGATCATGCGGCTCGCGGTGTAGAGACCCGAGTTGAGGCAGGACAGAACCGACGTGAGGACGACGACGTCCATGATGTTGCCCGCGGCCGGAATGCCGTAGGAGTCCATGACGGCGACGTACGGGCTGAGTGCAACCGACGCGCTGTCCCAGGGAAGCAGGGTGACGACCACCGCGATCGAGCCGATGTAGAAGATGAGAATTCGCCAGACGACGGATTTGACGGCTGCGCGAACAGCTTCGAGCGGGTTGGCCGATTCACCGGCGGCGATCGTGGCGATTTCGGCCCCGAAGAACGAGAACACGACCACAAGGACTGCGGCGAGCATCGCTCCTGTTCCGTTCGGCAGGAAGCCGCCGTGACCGGTCAGGTTTGTCATTCCGGGTGCTTCGACGCCGGGCATCCATCCGCAGATCGCCACGATGCCCATGCCGAGGAACGCGATGATGGCGACGACCTTGATGGAGGCGAACCAGAACTCGAACTCGCCGAACGACTTGACCGAGATGATGTTGGTCAGCGTCAGCACGATCATCAGAATCAATGCCCAGGTCCACTGGGGAACCCCCGGAACCCAGCGATTCATGATGAGGGCACCGGCGGTGGCCTCGATGCCGAGCACGATGATCCAGAACCAGGCGTACAGCCAGCCGATCGAGAAGCCCGCCCAGCGGCCGATGGCCTTGTCGGCGTACGAGGAGAACGAGCCGGTTTCCGGCGACGCTGCCGACATCTCACCGAGCATGCGCATCACGAGGATGACGACGACGCCGGCAAGCGCGTAGGAAATCAGGACACCGGGTCCCGTCTCCTGGATCGCCACACCGGAGCCGACGAACAGTCCGGCGCCGATGACGCCTGCGATCGCAATCATCGACAGATGCCGCTTCTTCAGCGTGTGCTGAAGTGCCGGCTGGTCTGTACTGGACATCAGTACTCCTTGTGGGCTGTTCGGGAGGGTGGATCTCGGTGACGCTCTTCTGGAGCGCATTTTCGATAGCGCCAGTGTCGGACCTTCGGCAAGCTCGCGTCAGGCTCCACTTTGTACAAACGTGACCGCAGGCACTACAAAGTGGCGAGTCCGAGGTGTCAGACTGGACCCATGCCCATCACGCTCCGCCAGCTTTGTGCGACCGAACAGTTCGGCCTTCGCGTCCTGGCGGGGCACGACCAGCTCGATCGCACCCTGACCTGGGCACATGTCTCCGAACTTCCCGACCCGACGCCCTTCCTCCACGGCGGTGAACTACTACTCATCACCGGGGTGTCACTACCGACGACGGCCGCGGAAACGACCCGATTCGTACGGACCCTGGTGGCGGCCGGAATTGCCGGAATCGGTTTCGGAACCGGCCTCGGATACGAGCAGGCGCCACAGACTCTGGTGGATGCGGCCACCCGTTTCAGTGTGCCCCTTCTCGACGTCCCATTGCGAACACCTTTCATCGCCCTGACCAAAGCGGTGTCGAAGGCGCAATCCGACGACGACATGAAAGCGCTCCGCAGCAATTACCAGAGCCTGCGGCGACTGCTTCAAGCTGCGGTGACGGTCAACGGCACCCGGGCAGTCGTACGACGGGTGGCGGAATTGATCGGCGGATGGGCGGCTCTGCTGGACTCGGCCGGACATACCGTCGAGATCTCACACACCGCCGCGGCCGCCGGAATCGAGCGAACTGCCCCCGAGCGCGACGCCCGCCCGATGGAAGTCAGTTTCCTCACGAGTGAGAACGAGGACGTCATCTCCCATCCGCTGCTGACGTCGAGGGGAAAGCTGATGGGGTACCTCGTCGCCGGCTGCCCCGGCGCCGTCGGTTCACTGAATCAGGGCATCGTCATCGCAGCCGCGTCGCTGCTCACGTTGATGACGGCTCGAACCCGAGACGCACAGCTGACGATGAACCACCTTCGTACCGTTGCGATGCATCAGCTGTTCGAGGGACAGAATGCGCTCGCCCGCAACATCTCCGGGGAACTGTGGGGAGGATTTCCGGTCGAGCCTTTCCAGGTCTTCCACGTAGCGGGCCCAAGTGGCCTGCTCGAGAGCGTGTCCGTCTCACTGCTCGATGGTCTCAGCCGCGATCTGGCGTTCGGCATCACCGACGGTGCACTGATTGCCGTCGTCTCGGCTACCGACAGCGGGCGAATCCTCGCCCGTGTCAACGAAATCGACGTCACCGTCGGCGTGTCGGACATGCTGTGGTGGGACGATCTCTCGCGCGCCAGACGCCAAGCCGCGCAGGCAGCAGCCGAGGCCGGTGCCCGCAACCTGCCTTCGATGCGGTTCGCCGAACTCTCGGAGAGCGGATTGTCCGCATTTCTCGACCAGGATCGCTCGACGGCATTCGCGGCGGCACACTTGCGCCCGCTTCTGGAAGCGAAGGGCGGTAGCGATCTCTACCGGACCTTGGCCATGTGGCTGGCACACAACGGTGTGGGCGACGCCGCGGCCACAGCGCTGAATATTCATCGGCATACGTTGCGCAGCAGACTCGCTCGGATCGAGAGCCTTCTCCAGCTCGACCTCGGCTCCCCCACGGAACGTGCGGAGTTGTGGCTCGAGTACCGCCTGCTCGGCGACGCCCCGACCATCTGACCGACAACCAACGAACCCTGAACGACCTGAAGGGCCTCCGCCGGGTTACGGCAGAGACCCTTCAGAGTCGATACGTGCGAGTCGCTACCGACCGACCTTCCCCTAGCTTCCGCCCGTCGGTATCCACTCGCGGAGCACGTTGGCATCAACTACCTGCGCGCCCAAAACCTTTGTCCAGATGATGGTTCCGTTTTCGTAGACACGGAAAGTGCCTGCTTCGGAGGGCAACTGCATCTCCGGGCCGGCAGGAGCACCGAGAGAGCCGCTTTCACCGCCGAGCTCCCGATACTTCTTCTCGATCTGCGTCTCCGTAACCGTACCCGATGGATCGTCGGATGGCGAATTGGATTCCGGCACTGTCGATTCCGAATCCGGTGCCACTACCACACCCGCACCGTCACCGATGGTGAACCAGTCGGATTTCAGGCCGAGTTTCTGGCGGAACTGAATTCCGGTGGCGCCAACAGTTGCATCTGTTCCGACTACCTCGACTGCCGTCACTCGCCCGCCGTCGGTACCGAATCCGTTGCGCGAGAGAATCTTGAGCGATTGCAGCTCACCCACATCGAAGGCGTCCGCAATCTGCCCTGCGGTCAGATTCACTGTCCAGTCATGATTCGGAGAAAGGGCGTCACCGAGATCCTCGACGGCCGGGAATTCACCGCCGGAGCTGTAACCTCCTGTGGACGAGGAGAATTCGGTGGCAACAATCTTGCCGTCACGCGACAGAACGGCGCCGGCGGTGGACCGGACGGCTTCGGTGGTGCGGGGATCTTCCTTGCCTGCTCCGCCGTAGACCTGGCAGTCCTGAGTGTCGCAGGTGTCGGCGTACGAGCTGCGATGCTCGGTCGCAGCGTACGAGCGTGCTGCCACGGCTTGCGCCCGTAGCGCTTCGGCCCCACCGGAATCGGCCCATTCGGCCTTCGCTTCGACCGGCACCACGCCGAGCAGGTAGTCCTCCATGTCGAGGAGATTGACTGTCCGAGCCGAGCCGTTGTCGAGCACTACGCCGAGGGCGCCTCGATAGGGCGCATCGTTGTTGCACAGCTTCAGGAACTGGTCGGCGGGTCGATCAGGACCGAGGTCCACCGGGTCCACCCACGGATGCTCGGTGACCGCTTCCCAGACAACCCCGCCACCGCACCCGCTGGTGACCACTACCTGCGCACCGCCACCGGGCAGTGCAGTGAGATGGGCAGCCTCGCCGGGCGCGGTGCGCTGACCGTTGACCACGAGGCCGGCGTCGGAGTAGACGTCGAGCGTCGAGTTGTCCTGGGCCGTGAGCCGCACACTCATCTGGGCGGGCGGCATCGAGTCCAGGACGGTTCCGCCGTAGTAGTGACTGAGGATTCGCTCGCCGGACCAGCCGTCGTTCTTGGCGTAGCCGTAAGCGCCCCACTGGCCCATTCCACGGCCATGTCCGTTGCCGTGACCGGAGAGCGTGAATTGCGTGTCGGCAGCGACGGCGTGCAGGATCGACGGCTCGTCAGCGCGGATTTGCGTGAAACCTCCGATCGCGACGCCGAGCGCAAGAGCCGGAACGAGACCGAGGACCGAGATCCGCATCAGCGAGGTTCGCCTCCCGGGTCCGCCCACCAGAAAGCGACCTGCGCGACCGGACACAGGCTTCTTACCTGCAGTTCCGCTTCTTCCGCTTCTCGCCATCAATGCTCTCCTCATCGCTACCGGCCTCACGAGTCCGCGAAGTCGGTACTTCGCGCGCAGGCCAGTCCACAACGATTTAACTAAAGTCTCACCCTAAGGTTGAGCGTTATGGACTTTTGTGACTAGTGTGGCAAGAGTGTTTGGAGTTAGCAACACCAGTCACACGAGTCACATCAGCATCACGAGTTGCAGACGTACGCGTCCGAAAACTGGAGTTCAACCCCAGAACATGGCATCCGACCTGCTCGGATCCGGTTTTGAAGGATTCCGTTCACGGCCGTCATCGGCCCTGAAGTTCGCTCGCAAGTAACTACAACCGAGGAGTAATCCCTTGCCACACCGTCGACCGAAGCCCTCGCTCGTACTCGGGGCTGTAGCCGCAGTGGCTGTCGCAAGTCCTTTTGCGGTCTACGGCTTCACGAGCACTACGTCCGATGTACGTTCCGCGAACGAGACGACGTCAGTAGCAGTGCCGACCCAGATCGCAGAGGTGCTCCTCGCGTCGGTGCCCGACATCATCATTCCGGTCAAGGAGCTGACCGGTCTCGATCTCCCCGACATCAACCTGGGCGATCTCAGAAACCTCAAGCTCCCGACCGAAATCCCGCTACCTCCCGGGATCACGCTGCCGACCGAGCTGTTCCCGGCACCCGCTGCTCCCGGCGCCCCGACCGAAACCGCTCCGGTTCCTTCCGAGGAAGAGCCAGGTGCCGTGGTCAAGGAAGTCACCCGCGACACTCCGTTCAGCATGGTCGCGTTGACCTCGGACACCATCGCCTCGGCGCAGTCCAAGGTCCGCGCCCTGGCCGAAGACGGCACCTGGGGCCCGTGGTTCACCCCTGACGCCATCGACTCCGCCAGCTCGGATCAGGCCACCAACTCCGGTACCGCCACCGAACCGGTCTTCGTCGGCGCCACCAAGTCCATCCAGATCCTCACGCCGCAGGGCGCCGCTGCTCCCGCAGCCGAGGTTGTGCCGGCCCCGGCTCCGGAAGCTGCCCCCGCGCCCGCTCCGGAAGCTGCCCCCGCTGAAGCACCCGCAGCCACCGGCGAACTCGGGTACACACCCGCTTCGGTGTCCAAGCCGCTTCGCCAGGTGACGACGGCAGCAGATGCCGTCACCGCCGTGTTGATCGACCCGGGTGCCAGCGAGGCAGACAGCAATCTGCAGGCCGTCGCAGCGCCGCTCGGCGGCAGCGGACCGTCCGTCATCACCCGTGCTCAGTGGGGAGCAGACGAGTCACTTCGCTGCGACTCCCCCACCTACGACGACTTCATCGGTGGCGCGACCGTTCACCACACCGCAGGTAGCAACAACTACACGAAGGCCGAATCGGCCGGCATCGTCCGCTCGATCTACGCCTACCACGCACAGACGCTCGGCTGGTGCGACGTCGGATACAACGTCCTCGTCGACAAGTACGGTCAGACCTTCGAAGGCCGCGCAGGCGGACTCGACAAGGCAGTTCAGGGTGCACACGCGGGTGGATTCAACGAGAACACCACCGGTATCGCGATGATGGGCGACTACTCCACCGTCGAGCCTTCGCAGGCGACGCTCAACGCCGTCGGCAAGTTCCTCGGTTGGAAGCTCGGCATGGCCGGACTCGATCCCAAGGGCCGAACGACGATGTACTCCGAGGGCACCGAGTTCACGCCGTACCCGCAGGGCGCAGCAGTCGATCTGCCGATCATCTTCGCCCACCGCGACGTCGGAAACACCGCGTGCCCGGGTGATGCCGCATACGCACACATGAACGACATCCGGAACATCGCGGCCGCGAACATCGGGGGAACGTTGAACCCCTCGAACCCTTCCAATCCGTCGACGCCTGCGCCCAAGCCGACCACTCCGGTCGACACGGTCACCGGTGGCACCGGTTCGTCGATCCCGGATCTGGTCACCCAGATTCTGCAGATCACCGACAATTCACCGCTCGCGCAGAAGTGGATCGCCGAAGGTGGCGAGATCGGACGCCTCGGCCAGGCACTGTCCGGAATTCTGCAGGCGAAGCTCGGCAACCAGGGTGCGCTGTTCCAGAACGGCGCTGTCTACACCTCGCCGAACGGCGGAGTGTTCACCGTGCTCGGCGAGATCTTCAAGTCGTGGCAGAGTTTCGGTTCCGACGCGGGTGAACTGGGATTGCCGATCTCGGACGAGTACTCGATCCCGGACGGCCTGCGAAGCGACTTCGAGAACGGTTCGCTGATCTTCAACCAGATCACCGGCATGGTCACGAAGGTCCTCAAGACCTACAACGAGACCTTTGCCCAGGAAATGGCCAACAGCGCGCCTGTCGGCTGACACTCGAGCAAGACACGTCCTCGGGCGCTGGTGGGTTCTACGACCACCAGCGCTCGAGGACTTTTGCGACCCCGTGTGCCGAATTGGTGTCGGTGACCTCGTCGGCTGCGGCTTTGGCTTCGGGGTGAGCGTTGCCCATGGCAACGCCGAGTCGAGCCATCCCCAGCATCGGGATGTCGTTGGGCATGTCCCCGAAGGCCACCAGACCCGACAGGTCGAAGCCGAACCTCTCCGCGGCGGCAACCAGGCCCGACGCCTTCGTGATGCCCGGCGCCGAGAGTTCGATCAGTCCGTTCTCGGTGGAGTACGTCATGTCGGCGAGCGCACCGACGTGCGGGGCGAGCGTGTCGTACATCGCCGTGCTGGTCATGCCTGGACGGCGAATCAGGAGTTTGACGGCCGGCGCCGCAAGCACTTCGTCCTCGGACATCTCGGTGTTGTCCGGGTTGAGCCAGGCGTGTTCGTAATCTGGTGAGCTGACGAACTGTGGGGTGGCGGCGTCATGTGCGCTCTCCCCCACTCGTTCCGCGGCCAAACCTGCGCCCGGGAGTGCAACCAGTGCCAGCTCGGAGAGTTCGGTGAGTGCGTCGACCGACAAGGTCGCGGCGCTGAGGACGCGGTCGGCGTAGCTGTCGTAGACAACGGCTCCATTGGCGCAGACGGCGAGTGGCGCGTATCCCAAGCCCTCGACGACGGGCGAAATCCATCGCGGAGGACGCCCGGTTGCCAGCAGGAACGGCGTGCCGGATTCGACGACGGCATGCACGGCGGCGCGGGTGCGGGCACTGACCAACTCGTCGTGATCGATGAGGGTGCCGTCGACATCGGTCGCAACCAAGGTTGGGCGGTCAGGGCTGATACGACGGTCTGGGCTCACACCGCCATTGTGCCTGCCCGGTACGACGGTCTCGCTCAGCGCGCCCGCTTCGCGCGTTCCTGTGCGTCCATGGCCGCGGCTTCCTCCGGCGTCGGTGCGCCACCGCCGAGTCGGCGAGGCACCCAGTACGCCCCGGGCTCGTGCACGAACCCGTCCTGAACGTGGCGCAGGATTGCATCCATCTCGATGCGCAGAATCTCGCTCAACGCTTCGGCGGGTTCTACCGGATCGATCGGCGCACCCACCTCCACCGAGATCGGGAAATGATTGCGGCCCAGATTTTTCGGTCCGCCCTTGGTGACGATCCGCTGGGCGCCCCAGACGATCAGCGGAATTATCGGTACGCCGGCGTCGATGGCCATCCGAGCTGCTCCGGATTTCATTTCCTTGATCTCGAAGCTCCGGCTGATCGTCGCCTCCGGGTAGACGCCCACCAGTTCGCCCCGTTTCAGGGCGTCGACTCCGGCTCGATACGCCTGCGCTCCGGCAGAGCGATCGACTTCGATGACTCCGCATCCACGCATGAGGAAGCCGAGTACCTTGTTGTCCGCCAACTCGGCCTTTGCCATCACCCTGAGCTTGCGTTTCGCGGTGCCGACCGCCAGGGCCGCCGGTATGAAATCGAGGTAGCTCGTGTGGTTGATCGCGATGACGGCACCGCCGGACACCGGGACGTTCTCAGTCCCGGTGCGGGTGACCTTCACACCCTGGAAACCGCTCAGACCACGCGCGACTACCTCGACAGCGGTGTAAACGGGTTCGAAGGACATCGGTCAGCCTTCGGACTTCCGCGCCTCGCGAGCCTTGGCTTTCGCCTCGGCCTCATCGGCATCCATCTTGTCGGCCTGCTCGAGCGTCGGCGCGCTGCCACCGAGGCGGGCCGGCACCCAGTACTCGCCGGCGGGATGGTCGTAGTTCTTCTGCAGATCGAGCAGCAACTCCTGCATCGTCGACCGCAGCTTCGCCGTCAGCTCACTCGCCGGCTCGAAAGGTGCAATCGGCTCGCCGACGGCAATGGAGATGGGAGTGTTGGTGCGGCCCAAACGCTTCGGATAACCCTTCGTCCACACGCGCTGAGCGCCCCAGATGACGACGGGAACGATCGGGACGCCCGCCTCGATCGCCATGCGGGCGGCGCCGGACTTGAATTCCTTGATCTCGAAGCTCCGACTGATCGTGGCTTCGGGGTACACGCCCACCAATTCGCCGCGCTTCAGGAAATCTACGGCCGCCTTGTAGGAGTCGGCGCCCGCGCCGCGGTCGACCGGGATGTGCTTGAGGGCCCGCATGATCGGTCCGGAGATCTTGTTGTCGAAGACCTCTTTCTTGGCCATGAACCGGATGTAGCGCTTCGGGGTCCGTGCCGGCAGTCCCGCATACGTGAAGTCCATGTACCCGGTGTGGTTGATCGCGATCACGGCGCCACCGGACGCCGGGATGTTCTGCTCTCCCTTGACGGAGAACTTCAGGCCCTCGAAAGCGAAGACGGTACGGGCGATGCCGATGACTGTTCTGTAAACGGGATCCACAGTTCGCTAGCGTAGACGGGAATCCGTGATCTGACCCGCAGCAGTTCTGGGGTGGATGTTGGTCAGAATGTCGCAAAAGGGGCGTACGAACGAATGAAGTCGGCAGGACGAGCGGCAGTGGGGGCAGTCGCACTCGCCATGACGTTGGCGATAACCGCATGTGAGGACGACGGACGGACGGGAATCCTGACGGACGAACCGTCTCCGCCGACGACTGAAACCACGACGACAACCACTCTCGCACCCACGACGACAATTGCGCCCGCTGCGCCGGCCGCGCCACCTCCGGTTGGTGACGTGCCCGGCAATCCGGCTGCTGCGCCGGCCTTGGCAGCTTGGGCAACGGACCTGGTGTCCTTGGACGTGGACGCGCTCACGAACGCATGCTGGACGATGCCGCCCACAACGATCGCCGACCGATACTCGGATGTTCCCGCCATCTTGACGGCCATCGCCGCACCAGGCGTCGACGGCCAGTACGCGGTCACCTGGAGCGGCGGCGGACTCTCCGTCGCCGCCAAGCGCTCGGAGATCGCTTCCGGCTATGCGTGCCCGTTCGTCTTCCCTGCGGGGCAATCAAACTTCTACACCGCGGCCGACGCTTCCCACGCCGTCGTCAGGTTTCTCTCACGCGCCACGGGACGGCCGGTCAATACCCGCGACGTCGAGACGTTCTATCCACTGATCTGCCCCGGCAACAGCCCGTGGGATCCGGACGGCACCGGCGCAACCGGCCAGCCGCCTCTCAAGCTCGATCCGAATCAGCTGGCCGGTATCAAGTCTTTCGACGCCGACGCTGCAACAGTCACTCCGGTTCGCGGCGACTACGTCCGTGTCACCCTGCCCGTCAGCGACGGAACCGGTAACTCGCGCTCGATGCAGTTCACCCTGTCGATCGGCCCCGAGGGATATTTACTCGGGGCCGCGACCTGAACTGCTTCGGTCAGGAACCGAAGGGAAGGAAATCGCTCGAGCCAGCGCTGCCTGAACCAAGGCTGCCCGTGCCACCACCGGTTGCAGCCTTGACCTGAATTGCGTGGGCCGTCGAGGTGGAGCCTGTGAATCCGGCTGCGCCACTGTAGATTGCCGAAATCGAATGCGCGCCAGTTGTGGTGAAGGTGTGGTTCAGCGCCGCGATCCCGTTGACCACCGCCACAGCGTCACCGATCGGGGTGTCCCCATCCATGAACTGCACCGTTCCACCGTTCTGCACCGAACTGACAGTCGCCGACAGCGTCACCGACTTGTTCACCACAGCATCGGCAGGCGCCGTCACCACAGTCTCCGTGGTGACATCCGAAGGCGCAGGGTCCGTTACATTCACCGTCCGCGCTTGGGCCGAGGATCCGACTACACCGGCTCCTCCCGAATAGACCGCAGTGATGCTGTGCGCACCCGCAGAGGTAAACGAATGCGTCAGGCCGGCAGCGCCGGCCGTAACCGCTTCAGGACCGCCGATCGCGACGCCACCGTCGTAGAACTGCACGGTTCCGACGCCGACAGCATCATCCGACGACGTTCGGACGGTTGCCCACAAGTCGGTCGCCACACCAGTTTTGGCGTCGGTCGGGATATTCAGTTCGACGACGGATTCCTGGTCGGCAACACTGACCTGAACTGACTTCGCACTCGCAACCGAGTTCTTGAATCCGGAACCAGCGGTGAAATCCGCGGTAATGCTCTGCGCACCAGCAGCATCGAAAGAATGTGAGAGGGTCGCGGTGCCACCGGACACCGTCACCGGGGAACCGATCGCAGTGCCATTCGACTTGAACTGCACCGAACCCACAGCGTTGTTCGGAGCAACCGTCGCCGTCAGATCAACAACCGTACCCGTGACGGCAGTCGCCGGAACCGAGAGTGAGGTCATGGTCTGGACATCCACCGGAGCCGGATCCGACACCGTCACCGTCCGAGCCGACGCCGACGAACTCACAAACCCTGCAGCAGCAGTGAAGTCAGCGGTAACACTTTGAGCACCAGCAGTATCGAACGTATGGCTCAATGTCGCAACACCGCCAGTCACCGTCACCGGTGAACCGATCGCAGTGCCATTCGACTTGAACTGCACCGAACCCACAGCGTTGTTCGGAGCAACCGTCGCCGTCAGATCAACAACCGTACCCGTGACGGCAGTCGCCGGAACCGAGAGTGAGGTCATGGTCTGGACATCCACCGGAGCCGGATCCGACACCGTCACCGTCCGAGCCGACGCCGACGAACTCACAAACCCTGCAGCAGCAGTGAAGTCAGCGGTAACACTTTGAGCACCAGCAACACTGAACGCATGCGACAGAATTGCGGACCCACCGGCAACAGTCACCGGAGAACCGATCGCCGCACCGTTCGACTTGAACTGCACCGAACCCACAGCATTGCTCGGAGCAACCGTCGCAGTCAGATCAACAGCAGTACCCGTAACCGCCGTAGCCGGAACTTGAAGCGTTGTAGTCGTACTCAGCGATGAGCTCGAGATCTCGATGGTCTGAGCTTGCGCGGTCGAACCACCAAAACCTGCAGTACCTGAGTAGACCGCAGTGATCGAGTGCGATCCCGCCGTAGTGAACGTGTGATCCAGGGTCGCCGCTCCGCCAGTCACCGCGATGGGTCCGCCGATGTCGATGCCACCGTCCTTGAACTGGACCGTTCCGCCGTTAGCTGCCGGTGAGATGTTTGCGGTCAGCGCGACCGAGGTCTGCTCGACGGCACTACTCGGGACTGTCAACGACGCAGTCGTCTGTACATCGGCAGCGGCCACGCTCACTGTGCGTGCTGGTGACGTGGATGTCAGAAACTCGAGAACACCGTCGTATACAGCGGTGATGGAGTGATCGCCTGCCGCGGTGAATGTATGTGGCAGTGTGGCAACGCCATTGACGACGGCCACCGGGGCGCCGATGTCAGTTCCGCCATCCTTGAACTGAACGGTGCCGCCTGTCGGTGCCGGGGAGACCTGCGCAACCAAATCGGTCGACTGACCGACCGTTGCAGCCGCGCCGGATGTCACTGTGGTCGAGGTCGCCGCCTGCGAGACGACGTTGACGGTGGCCAATGCCTGACCACCCGCATTCAACCCACCACCACTCGAATCGCGCGGAGAGCAGTTGTAGCGCTCCCAGTACCCCGGCCAAAGGGTCTCGTACTGCAAGAACGTGAACGCATTCTTCGGCGAATTGAACGCACCCGAATCACCATCTGTGGCACGCAACTTCGGCTGCACCGTACTACCCGCGGCACCGGCAACCACCGTCACGTCGATCGCCGGCAACCGGAAGGTCTTCCCTGCCCCTACCTCGATTCCACCGTCACTGTTCTTGCTCGTGCTCGGGCCGTTACCGCCCTTGTTGTTCGAGTCAGCAGTCTGATTGTTCCCCGAAATACGCAGATGCGTACCCGCGCCATCCGGCGAACCGCCGTCGTTGATCCGAATCACCGACGGAGTCACACCGGACAAATTCGACGAAGTACCTGCCACGACCTGAGCATCCACCAACGACACCCCTGCAGGTATATCGAAGTCGTACTTGAGCCGCGTCCACTTACCGACACTGCGGCCTGCATGCCCACCCGTCGGCACCGACATCACGTTCGGCTGAACCCGATAGGTGAACGTCGACCCCGCCACCACCTTCTCCGGCGCAGACACCGTCACACCCGTCGAATGAAACACATCCGCGATATCAACAGCCAGATGTTCATAACCATCGCAACCCAGCTTGAACCCGATCGAGTTCTCCACCGGGGGAGATGACGTCGGAGCTGCCGAAGCAACGCCACCTGCCACCAGCACGCCACCGACCAACGCCGCCACCACGACCGCGGAACTTCTTTTCACCAACACGAACTCTCCTCAGCTAGCAACAGACGTGGATCGGGAACCGCACGGAAGGAGGTCACTCGAACAGAGCGGAAATCGGAATGGAGCTGGACGCTCGTACAGTACCCGTCAAAAGTAGTACTTGTATCAGTTATTTCAGACAATATTCACGAATTGCCAATAGTTCAGCTAACGACCGATCAGCGATTCCCGAAGAGCAATGCCCCCTTGCACCTATGGGCGCAAGGGGGCATCACATCATCGGAGAATCATGAACCGAACGGCAGCGACAGCGAACCGAGCGAACCGGAGCCAACACCCCCGTTACCGACGTTCACAACCGATGCAGTCGACGTGGAACCCGTGACGCCCTGGGCTCCGCTGTAGACCGCGGTGATCGAATGGTTGCCGGTCGTGGTGAAGGTGTGGCTCAGCACGGCCTGCCCACCGACAACATCAACGGCAGTTCCGATCGGAGTCGTTCCGTCGAAGAACTGGACGGTTCCCGACGTCGCGCCGGAAGAACTGACCACAGCCTTCAGCTGCACCGCCGTGCCGACCTTTGCCGAGGACGGAGCCGTCAACGACGTAGAGCTTTCGACATCCGACGGGGTCGGAACCGTGACATTGACGTCGACAGACTCCGCAGCGGACGACGTGAACACACCGGATCCACTGAATGCAGCCGAGACTGCAAAGGTGCCTTCTGCTCCGAACACGTGCGGCAGCTTGGCAACTCCGTCAACAACCGCGACCGGGGCGCCCAGATCGACTCCACCGATCTTGAACTGGACCGTTCCGCCGGACGGCACCAGGGCGTCCGAGGGATCTTCGGACACTGTCGCGAAGAGATCAACAGGCAGTCCGACCTTGGCTTCACCCTGAACACTCAGCACCGTCTTTGTCGCCTTGTCGACCGGAGCCGGATCCGACACCGTCACCGTCTGAGCAGGCGCCGACGAACTCACAAACCCAGCACCAGCGGTGAAGTCAGCGGTAACACTTTGTGCACCAGCAACATCGAACGAATGCGAGAGCGTCGCAACACCCGACGTGACTGTCACCGGTGAACCAATGGCCGTGCCGTTCGACTTGAACTGCACCGTACCGACAGCATTGTTCGGAGCAACCGTCGCCGTCAGATCAACCGCCGCACCCGTGACGGCAGTCGCCGGAACCGACAACGACGTCGTCGTCTCCACATCCCCCGGAGCCGGATCCGACACCGTCACCGTCTGAGCAGGCGCCGACGAGCTGACAAACCCAGCTCCAGCGGTGAAGTCGGCCGTAACACTCTGCGCACCAGCAACATCGAACGCGTGCGAAAGCGTCGCAACACCACCAGTCACCGTGACCGGGGAGCCGATTGCCGTGCCGTTCGACTTGAACTGCACCGTACCGACAGCAGTATTCGGAGCCACGGTAGCGGTCAGATCAACAGCCGTACCCGTGATCGCCGTCGCCGGAACCGAGAGTGACGTCGTGGTCTCCACAT
>NZ_CAURKP010000061.1:0-28892 GCF_963525155.1 uncultured Rhodococcus sp. | reverse complement strand
CGGTACCACTGCATCGTCTGGGCTCGCCCGAAGAGGTCTTCGGCCCGCTGCTGTTCCTGCTCTCGGACAGCGCGCGTTACGTCACCGGGCACAGCATTGCGGTGGACGGTGGTTCGCGGCATGTCTGAGTCCACGACATATCCCGGCGTCGTTCTCGTTACCGGCGGTGCTGCCGGGATGGGAGCGCATCACGCGCGCACTCTCGCCGCGCGCGGTTCGCATGTCTGCATTGCCGATGTTTCGGATTCATCCGGCGTGGTCGACGACATCGTCGCCGCAGGCGGATCGGCATCCGCTCATCTTCTCGACGTCACCGATGCCGATGCCTGGGACCGGGTTGTCGACGAAATTCGCACCACCCGTGGGGAACTCGGCGGACTGGTCAACAATGCCGGTATCTCGCGTCGGCTCGAATTCATGGACACCCCGAACGACATCTGGGAGCTGACCATGAAGATCAACCTCTTCGGCCCGTTCTACGGTATGAAGGCGGTGGCGCCGCTGATGCGCGAGAGTGGTGGCGGATCGATCGTCAACATCTCGTCCATCGCCGGTCAGATCGGATACTTCTCTCCGGCTTACTCGTCGAGCAAGTGGGGTCTGACCGGTCTGTCGAAGTCGGCCGCAGGCAACTTCGCGCAGTGGGGGATTCGCGTCAACTCGGTGCACCCGGGACTGGTCGGTACGGCGCTGCTCGGCGGCGCGAACGACTTCGTCGCCGCGTCACTGAAGTCGGTTCCCTTCGGACGCATGGGAACTCTCGACGAGATCACCGAAGCAGTGCTGTTCCTGCTCTCGAACAGTTCGACCTACACCACCGGTACGGAACTCACTGTCGACGGCGGGTTGGTGTCGAACGGTCTTTACCACCGCATCATCGCGGAGACTGGAGAACTTTCATGACCGAACACTGGGACGTCGTTGTCATCGGTGGCGGCGGAGCAGGTCTCGCCGCTGCGGTGTCGGCAGCTGAAGAAGGCGCATCCGTTCTGCTGTTCGAATCCGAAACCGAACTCGGTGGATCCACCGCGCTGTCGGCCGGCATCTTCACGGCCGCCGGAACGAGCGTGCAGGCCGGCCTCGGAGTCGACGACTCGGCAGAGAAGTTCTTCCAGCACTACATGGACCTCAACCAGTGGATGCTCTCACCCGGATTGATTCGTGCATTCTGCGAAAACGCCGGTCCGACACTGGAATGGCTCATCGGACTCGGCGTCGAGATTCCCGCGGCGATCTCGGGTAACGCTCACCAGCCGGGACTCGCCCAAGCCGGCGTCGAGGACGTCTGGCGCGGCCACGTGCCCAAGGATCAGGGATACGGACTGATTCAGGTGCTGGACAAGGCTCGTCGCAAGCACGGGATCGAGGTCATCTTCGGAACACGGGTGCAGAAGCTGATCGAGGAAGACGGTCGGGTTGTCGGCGTTGTCGCCGACGACATCGAGGTGCCTGCGGGCGCCGTCGTTGTTGCCTCCGGTGGAGTCGCGCAAGATCCGGGTTTGGTGGAACGCCACGTCCCGGACGCGAACAAGGCCGGAGAGGCCTTGTTCGTCGTCGCAGCCGAGGGGAGCCGCGGAGACCATCTTCGTTTTGCCGAAGACCTCGGTGCTTCCCTGGCGGGCGACGGCTGGGGTCTGATGCTGCCCACCGTCTACTTCCAGCGATTCCACCACTGGCAGGCCGGTTTTCCGCCGAAGTCGCGGATCTACGTCAACCAGGACGGCCGTCGTTTCATGGACGAGGACAGCTCGTACGCGGTCTCGACCGGCATCATCGACCATCAAGGTGGATACGGTTGGATGATCTTCGACGAGAACGCTCGCGTGAATCTGGCTCCAGGATATGCGGATTGGAATCCCGAACGCATCGAGGAAGAAGTCGCCGCCGGTGGCACGATTCGTGCGGACACGATCGAAGACCTCGCAGTGGCTACGGGTGTTCCGGTTGCGACGTTGGCGCAAACCCTGCGTCGATGGAACGACCAACTGCCCAGCGGTCACGACGACGACTTCCTCCGTCATCGCACGTTGCGGAACAAGGGTGCCGTCGGCAATCCGGATCCTATTGCGACAGCTCCGTTCTATGCCGCGAAAATCCTTCCGGCAGAGCTCGTCTGTACGCATGCGGGAATGGAGATCAACACCGATGCGGCCGTGCTCGGCAGCACCGGAGTACCTATCGAGGGTCTGTACGCCGCAGGTGAGGCCGGCGCCGGAATCCTCGGACTGAGATACGTGGGCGGCGGCAATGCGGTTGCCAACGCTTTGACCATGGGCCGCGTAGCGGGACGTAATGCGGCGAATTACACCAGGACCAGCGCTGAGAGCGCACCGGTCCATTCCATCGCGCACTCCTGACGTCCGACGTCTGCGCGGCACCGAATCCAGTCAGTATCCAATCCAGGCAGGGAACAACATGTCAGAGAATGAGACCATGGCGAGAGCCGAATCCACCGAGGGCAGCAGCGTGGCAACCGAACGACAGTCGACGACGAAGGTAATTCGCGCGGCCATCGTCGGTACCGTCGTCGAGTACTACGACTTCGGTATCTACGGATACATGGCCACGACGATCGCCGCGCTGTTCTTCGTTTCCCATGACCCGAACGCAGCACTGCTCGGTACCTTTGCAGCATTCGCCGTGGCCTTCTTCCTACGCGTGCCCGGCGGAATCTTCTTCGGCCACATCGGCGACAAGTACGGCCGCAAGAACGCGCTGTCCTGGACCATCCTCCTGATGGTTCTCGCGACAGCCGGAATGGGCCTGCTTCCGACTTACGCCACGTTGGGTGTGTGGGCGACGTCCATCCTGGTTCTGGCTCGTTGCCTGCAGGGCTTCGCGGCCGGCGGTGAACTCGGCGGCGCCAACGCGTTCGTCTCCGAGTCCGCTCCCAAACGGTGGCGTGCGACGCAGACCTCGATGGTCAATACCGGCACCTACCTGGGTTCGCTGGCAGCTTCGCTCATGGCCCTCGGCCTGACGTCGGTGTTCTCGCAAGAGCAGATCCTCGAATGGGCTTGGCGTATCCCGTTCCTGCTCAGCCTGCTGATCGGTGGCATCGGTATCTGGATCCGCAGCCAGATGGAAGACACTCCTCAGTTCGAAGAACTGCAGGACAAGGGCGAGACCAAGAAGCTTCCCATCCGTGAGTTGCTCAGCACGTCCGGTGGCAGCGTCGTCAAGATCATCCTGCTGGGCGCACTCATCACCGGCGGTTACTACATCGCCTCGGTGTATGCCGCGACGTACCTGCAGACCACCGGCGGTCATTCGTCGCGCGTTGCTTTCCTTTCCACTTCTCTTGCACTGGTTCTCGGCGTCATCACGTTGCCGATCTCGGGATACATGGCAGACAAGTACGGGCGTCGGCCGGTGCTGTTCGCCGGTAGTGCCGCCGCAGTGGTTCTCGGCATCCCGATGTTCATGATGATGGCCGGTTCTGGCATCTGGCAGGCGGTTGTCGGTCAGTCGGTGCTCTTCATCTGCGTTTCCGTTGTCAACGGTGCTTCGTACGTGACCTATGTCGAAATGCTGAAAGCATCTGTGCGGTACAGCGGTCTGGCATTGGGTAACAACGTCACCAACATGTTCCTCGGTGGCACCGCGCCTTTCATCGCCACCTATCTCATCAGCTTGACCGGTAACTCTCTCGCTCCGGCTGGATACTTCGTCTTCTGTGCGGTGATCACCCTCGTCACGGTCTTCTTCATCAAGGAGACCAAGGGTGTTGAACTGCAGGTTGATTGATCATCGGGTAGAACAGGAGCCTGACCGTGTCCCTCGCTGACAAGCAAGAAATCACCGAAGTTCTGTATCGCTACGCTCGGGCCGTCGATCGGAAGGATTTCGACAGCGTGGCCCTCTGCTACTTCGACGACGCGATAGACAACCATGGTGGTTACATCGGAACCGTCGACGGGCTGATCGAAGACATGAAGCTCAGACACAAGACGATCGACTCGTCGATTCACTGCATTTCCAACATACTGATCGACGTCAACGGCGATGTCGCTCAGTGCGAGTCGTACTGTTTGTGCTTTCTGCGGCAAGAGCGTTCCGGTACGGATACGGTGCAGACGCTTGCGACGATCAAATGCCGTTACGTCGACAGGTTCGAAAGGCGCCATGGTGAATGGCGAATCGCCGATCGGATTGTCGTGTTCGACGAATCCCGTGAAGACGTGATCGAGAACATCCTGTCCACGGACTGGGTGACGCAACGTCGATCCTTCGACGATCCGGTGTACACCAGGACACCTTGACCAGTAGTGCAGACGAAGGCCTTCACACACGATGTGTGTGAAGGCCTTTCGTCTGTTCACTTCTCGTGTCAGCTCACTGCGTCCGGTGCGGCGACCTCGGTCAAACGGCCGTCCGAGAGCCTGAGCCAGCGTTCGACTTTGACCTCGGTCAGGAATCTCTCGTCGTGGCTGACCACCACGAACGCCCCCTGATATGCATTCAGGGCACTTTCGAGTTGAGCAACGCTTACCAAGTCGAGGTTGTTGGTCGGCTCGTCGAGAAGAAGCAGCTGCGGGGCCGGATCGGCGAAGAGAACGCACGCCAATGTAGCCCGCAGTCGTTCACCGCCCGAGAGTGCAGCGACGGGAAGATGAGCACCCGCACCCCGAAAGAGGAAGCGCGCCAGGATGTTCATGCGTTCCGGTGCCGGTAGGCCTGGAGCAGACAAGGCAAAGTTCTCTGCGACGGTGCGTGCGGGGTCGAGTAGGTCGAGCCTCTGCGACAGGTATGCCACTCGACCGTCGGCTCGCGTGATCTCACCGGAAGTCGGCGCCACATCCCCGTTGACGATGCGTAGCAACGTCGACTTTCCGACGCCGTTCGGCCCGGTCAACGCGATACGCTCCGGTCCTCGAATGGCCAGGTCGATTCCGGAGTCGGCGAATATCGCATGATCACCGAACGCGAATTGCATTCGCTCACCGAGGAACACCGTCCGGCCGGCGGGTACATGTGTGCCAGGCAATTCGAGTGAAATCGTCTGGTCGTCTCGAAGAGCGCGGCCCGCTTTGTCGAGTCGGTCCTTCGCCGCGTCGACCCGGGCGAGGTGTGTCTCGTTGGCCTTGCCTGCCGACTCCTGAGCATTACGCTTCATGGTCCCCGCAAAGATCTTGGGCAAGCCCGCGTTCCCGAGATTGCGGGCAGCGTTACTTGCGCGTCGCGAAGCACGTTCTCGGGCCTGCTGCAGTTCGCGCTTCTCGCGCTTGACCTCTTGCTCGGCGTTGCGGATGTTCTTCTCCGCCACTTCGCGAGCCGAGCGTGCCGCGGCTTCGTAGTCGGTGAAATTGCCACCGTAGAAGCTGATCTCGCCGCTGTGAAGTTCGGCGATGCGGTCCATGCGGTCGAGTAGTCCTCGATCGTGACTGACCACCAACAGACAGCCACTCCAGTCGTCGAGAACGTCGTAAAGCCTGCGGCGCGCGTCCAGGTCGAGGTTGTTGGTGGGTTCGTCGAGGAGAAGGACATCGGGGCGTCGCAGGAGTTGCGCCGCCAGTCCGAGCGAGACGACCTGCCCGCCGCTCAGAGTGTCGAGGCGACGATCGAACGTCATGTCGGCCAAACCGAGTCGACCGAGTTGGGCTCGCGTTCGTTCCTCGATATCCCAGTCGGACCCGATTGTCGTGAAGTGTTCTTCTCGTGTGTCCCCGGATTCGACTGCGTCCAACGCAGCGAGCGTCGGGGCGATGCCCAAGACCTCGGCAATGGTCAGATCGCCCGTCAGTGGCAGGTCCTGCGGAAGGTATCCGAGAACGCCGTCGACGGACACACTGCCGGCGCGCGGCCGCAACTGGCCGGCGATCAATCTGAGCAGAGTGCTTTTCCCGACGCCGTTCTGGGCCACCAGCCCGGTTCGGCCGCCGGGCACGGTGAATGACAATTCGTCGAAGACCGGAGTGTCGTCCGGCCAGGCAAAAGACAGATTCGAGCAAACGATGTAGGTATCGGACATGAATAGACCTCAAGTGTTGTGCGGGCGCGGCAACGCTGCTCCGCAAGGAGTCGGGTAAGTGAACGACAACATGGCCACGACGGCAGCGCTCCGAGGCGTCTGCCGGTGGCCGTCATGCCCGGTTTTATCCGGAGATGTCGAGTTCACCAACCATGTCTGATCCTTTTTGGTCTGTGTCGTTTCATCCGACGATAACAGGAGCCGGTATCTACATACGAGCAATACCGGCGCAGAGAAGTTCGACCAGTCGTCGATACACCCGATCCGGGTCGGTGCCGGCCGGTTGTCCCTCTACCGATTCGAGGATGCAGAAGCCGTGCAGCGCACTGCGAAGAGACCACGCCGCCTGCTCCGAATCATCCGGGCTCAGACCGTATCCCGCGATCACCTTGTTGATGACGTCGACCACCTCGCCGACGGCGGAGACCAGATCGGGATGCGGAGCAGTGGGGTAGCGGTCGGTGATGGCGTAGAGCCCGGGGTGTACTCGGACGAACGCACGCCATGCGTCCGCGAGCGCCATGACGGCGTCGTCGCGCGAGAGACCGACCGCGGCGGCACGCAGTTGTTCGGCGAGAAGGTTGCGTGCGAGGAGGCTGAGTTGATGGTGGACGTCGTCGACCCCGTCGACGTGTTTGTACAGGGCTGACTGCCGGACGTCGAGGGTCTCGGCGAGTTGACTCAGTACCAGAGCGTCGGCGCCTTTGCTGTCGACCAGGTCGGCTGCGGCAGCGATCACGCGTTCACGGGTAACCGGAGTTCTCATGCACGCATCTTCCCTGTATGACAGGCTTCGCGTCGGTGATACATTATCACTATGAGTGATGAAGTATCGCCACGCGAGCCGTCCGGCGATCAACTACGCCGTCGTGACCTGCGCGTAGTCGTCACCGGTGCATGCATCCTCGGGTTGACCTCGGTGCTCTACGAACTCTCAGGAGTGTCTCCGTCGACGGGTGCATTCTTTCGGTGTCTCTATGCGCTCATCCCTCTCGGCATGCTCGTGCTCGTTCAGCGTCGTCGGTCACCCCGGCCTTCGATCTCGGCGCCCTGGATCGTGAAGTCTCTACTTGCCGGCGCGTTCCTCGGAATCGATCTGGTGCTCTGGCACGAGTCGATTCATTCGATCGGGGCAGGTCTTTCGACTGTGATCCTGAATTTGCAGGTGCTGTTCGTCGCAATCCTCGGCTACGTTGTCCTGCGCCAACGGATCGGCCGGGAACTGGTCGCCAGCCTTCCGTTGCTCTTCGTCGGAGTTGCTCTGGTAGCCGGGACGAGCACAACACTCACCGGGTCGAATCCTGCTGTCGGAGTGTCGTTTGCCGTGATCGCCGCAGGCGCGTACGCGGTCTACATCTTCCTGATGGGTCTGGCTACTCGGGCGGCGGGCAGAACGGCGTTGCCGATGTTCGTCTCGACGGGAGCCACTGCCCTCACGGCAGGTGCATACGGCCTCGTGAGTGAAACTTTGGATCTGACACCGTCACTCGTAGCTCAAGGTTGGCTTGTGCTGCTCGCGTTGGTATCTCAGGTGATCGGGTGGCTGCTGGTAGCCAGCGCCAGTCAGCGTCTGCCTGCCAGTGCAGTCGCCGCCAGCCTCGTGTTGCAATCGGCGTCAGCACTGTTGTTCGGCGCGGTGATGCTTGCGCAGACCCCAACTCTCGTCCAACTTGCAGGTGCCGGAATGATTTTGGCCGGAGTGGTTGTGGCGACGCGGATACCCGCGAAGAAATCCTCGACGACTGTTGTCGGAAAACGAATGGAGACAAGTGTATGACCACGGCGGCTGACCACATCTACATCAACGGCGACATCAGGGCCATGGACGGTGCGGTCGGCGACAACGCGACCGCTGTGGCAGTCAAGGACGGCAGATTTGTCGCCCTCGGAACCGACGCCGAGATCGCGGCGCTGACCGATTCCGAAACCTCCGTTGTCGATCTCGCCGGAGCGGTGGTTGTTCCGGGGTTCATCGAGACGCACCTCCATCCGATGATGTGGGGTTTGATGCTCAGTGGGGTCGACGCAACGACGAATACGTGCCCGACCATCGAGAAGTTGATCACGGCGTTGGCCGCGCGGGCCGCGATCACACCAGTTGGCGAGCCCATCGAAGCGTGGGGCTTCGACGACAGCCTCGTGGCGGAAGATCGAGGCCTGACCGTAGCTGATCTGGACAAAGCTTCCACCGAGCATCCGATCCTGGTGCGGCACTTGTCTGCTCACGGGATCTATGTCAACTCGGTCGCACTGGAGAAGGCCGGAATCGATGCCACCACGGTCGATCCGGAAGGTGGTGTCATCGTTCGGGACAGCGACGGTGTACCCACCGGTGAACTGTGCGAGGTTCCGGCAATGTCTCTGGTGCACGGACTTGTTCCGGATATGAACCCGGATGCGTCCAAGATCGCGATGCTGCGGGCGCAGGAAGTCATGGCGTCGGTGGGCGTGACGAGTTTCCACGACATGTACGTCACGGCCGAGATGTACGAGGCGTACCGGCAACTCGACGCCGATGGTGACTTGAGGCTGCGTGCGCGCCTCTATCTCGGCCACGGGGTTCACGATCAGTTGGGTGAACTCGCCGATCCGACCGAGCGAGTTCGTGTGGGCGGCGTCAAACTCATTTCGGACGGGTCGATTCAGTTGCACACCGCTGCGCTGACCGAGCCGTACCACGATCTGGGCGGATGCCGCTGCGGCGGAATGGCAATCCCGGCAGGCGCGCTCGGGGCACTCGTCGAGGAACATCACGCTGCCGGCCGGCAAGTTGCGATTCATACGAACGGTGATCAGGCCATCGATTTTGCATTGGACGCAATTGCAGCGGCACGGACAGCGCACCCGGACATCGAAGTTTCGCATCGACTCGAGCACGTTCAGACGTTGCGGGAAGATCAGATCGCGCGGATGGTCGAACTCGGGGTGGTGGCGTCGATCTTCGTGAACCACGTCTACTACTGGGGTGACCGGCACCGCGATCGTTTTCTCGGACCGGGTCGCGGCGAGCGGATCAGCCCCGTGGCGTCGGTCGTGGCGGCGGGGCTTGCCTACGCGCTGCATTGCGACTGCCCTGTCACTCCAGTGAACCCGCTCTTCACGATGAACACCGCCGTACATCGTGTTACGCGAGAAGGTCACGTTCTGGGTGCGGAGCAACGGGTTTCCGCGTCCGAGGCGCTGGCCGGTTACACAAGCGCAGCCGCTCGTCTCACCGGTGAGTCATCGGACAAAGGTCGGATAGCGGTGGGACTTTTGGCGGATTTTGTTGTGCTCGACGGAGATCCGCTGCGCAGCGATTCGACAGACTTGAATGAACTGTCGGTCCTGCGCACGGTTGTCGGAGGTGAGACCGTCTTCGAGGTGTAGGGCCTCCGCCTTAGTTTGTTGCTCGATTGTCGCTGCTTTCAAAGCGGAGGCAACCGAACGATCCCCAAAACAAACCAAAAGTTTGTAGAACTTGTTTCAGGTGAATTTCCGACTGTATGGACCATCCGGACGAAGGTTACTTCAGCAAACGGGTTGCAACAAAGTGCTGCGTCTTTTAAATGATCCAGGTGAGAGGCGATTCTGTAGTCAAGTTCAGGTTTCAACAAGCTTCTGGACATTCGACCAGCTTTTCGCCAAAAATTCCTGATACGTGTGGTAAAAATCTAAACGACGCAAGCGGACGTCGACAGCACGAGAGAGGAATGACCCGTTCGCGAGAACGGCTCGCAATCTTTCCGCAACACGCTCTCGCTCTGCACTTACCGCTACGACCCCTCACTGACCACGGATGAACGAAACCCTCTGCCCGTACCAGGGCGCACATGACTGGATCCGACCAGCTTTCTCACCCTGCAAGCTCCCCGCCACGGGGACCAGACGAAAAGAGTGTTCTCCATGAACAAGGCAACCAAGGGCGCAGTCGCGGCCGGTGCAGCAGCACTTCTCCTCGCCGGTGGCGCGGGAACCATGGCGGCGTGGAACGCAAACGCACCGATGACCGGCGGAACGATCAACTCAGGTCATTTGACGCTGACAGCGTCGGGAACTCCCACCTGGTCAGTGAATGGCACGGCCCTCGCGCCTGGCGCAATCGACACCTACAAGGTAGTTCCAGGCGACAAGGTTGTGTACTCGGGCAAGGTCACCATCGGCGCTGTGGGTAACAACCTGAGCGCGACGTTGAAGGCCGACCTGTCCTCAATCGGAGGAACCTCCACCTTGCCGACCGAGATGGCGCCTGTTGTGACCGCCAGCGTCGGTGCCGCCACCCTCCCGACCAACGGAACCGGTGTTGCGATCACGTCCGCTAACAACGGTGATCTCGTCGATGTGAATGTCTCGTTCGACTTCACCAAGGCTGCTGCAACCAATGGTTCGCAGGATGGTTCGATCAGCTTGGCGAACTTCAACGTCACTCTCGATCAGGCATAAGTCTTGCGTAAGCACTACCGTTGGTGGGCAACCGCCGCCGCGCTGGTCATCGGACTGATCTTCGTATCGGTGCAACAGACCAGCGCGCGGTGGACGGCCGCTGAAACACTGTCCGGTGGCACGATCCAGTCCGGGATCCTCGACCTGACGGTGGGCAGTGCCGGGAGCGGCCAGAGCAGTTACGACTTCACTGCTCTGGGCGCCACCGGTATGTTCCCCAACGCATATGCACAGGCTCCGTTGACAGTTCACAACTCCGGTAGCGTTCCACTCAATTACCGGATCCAGAACGTCACGCAGTCTTCCGCTGATGTTCCGCTCGCGTTGGTAGTGACGCCAGTGGCTACCGAAGCCGGTTGCCCTGCCCAGGGCGCAGCTGCCGGCACCGCGATCTACGACGGTCCCATGGCCGGCGCTCAGGTACCGACAGCTTCGGGATGGCGCACGGTTGCTGCCGGCAGTACCGAAATCTTGTGCCTGCGTGGCACTGTCGGTCCTGACGTCGCATCGGGTGTTTCCACGAGCGTGCATTTCTCGTTCGAAGCGGAGTCGGTATGACGCACGCAGTGAAGGGTTCTGATCAGAGAACCGGCGCCTGGTGGTGGATCCGCAATATTGTCTCGTGGGCTCTGCTGCTGGGTGTTCTGGCGATTCTGTTGTCGACGGTCGTTGTTCCACGTTTGACGGGGTCGACGCCCTTCACTGTGTTGACCGGTTCGATGCAGCCCACCTATCCACCCGGCGCCCTTATCGTGGTGAAACCGCAGGACGCTGCCCAATTGCAGGCAGGTGATGCGATCACCTACCAAATCGAGTCGGGGAAGCCCGATGTTGTTACGCACCGAATCACGATGGTGCGACTCAACTCCGCCGGTGATCTCACCTTCGTCACACAAGGCGATGCAAATCCGATAGCGGATCAGAATCCCGTTGTACCGGAGCAGATTCGCGGCAAGGTGTGGTACAGCGTGCCGTACATCGGGTACGTATACAACGCCATCACGGGGCAGATGCGCTCGGTGATGCTGACGGTTGTCGTCGGCGCACTGTCGATCTATGCCGTGTTCATGTTCGTCGGATCGGTCCGTGACCGTACCCGGCGACGTTCTGCGTCTGCAGACCCCCAACCTTCCGAACCGAGTGCGCCGGCGCCTCGAGTTGAGCAGCAAGAAAGGCACAGCCATGTCTAAGCACGAGGAGCAGCAGGCGCCCGCCTCGCTCGGTACACGTCTGGTCGGGGGCGCAACCAGCGGCCGCGCACGCGCGATCATGTCGGTGGGAATTGTTCTGGGCCTCGGTGCCGTTGGCACTCTTGCTGCGTGGACTGACAACGCTACAGCGACTTCCGGCGTATTCAGCACCGGTTCGATCGAGATGAAGCTCAACGGTGACCCGGGAGATCCGACTGCTTACGGCTTCACCGCGTTGACCAAGACGGGCATGATGCCCGGCGACAGTGTCACGGCAACTCTGCCTGTACAGAACACTGGCGCGGCACAGTTCAAATACACCATGGCAGCAACCGCAACAGGCGAGGCCGCGCTTGCCCCGTTTATGAAGGTGACTGTTCTCGATCAGAGTTGCACAACCCCGATTGCCGGCCCGGTCGGCTTGTCGACGACTGCCGCGACTCCGATCATCACAACAGGACGTCAGTTGGCTGCGAATACAGGTTCTGAGACGCTGTGCTTCAAGGTTGCGCTCGATACGGGAGTGCTTTCGGCACAACAGAACAAGTCGATCAATGTTTCATTCCAGTTCGCGGCGACGACAGCCTGAGGTGACCATGTCTGATCACACAACTCCCGGCAGTTCGAGATCGGCACGTGCCGGTCGCGAACTCGCGCTGACAATAGGGGCGGTGGCTGGACTCATCTGTGTTCTCGCCGCCGCGGCATCGATGCTGTTCGGCATCAAGCCGCTCGTCTTTCGCTCGGGTTCGATGTCTCCCGAAATCACCACTGGCTCCCTGGCATTGGCCCGAACCGTGCCCGCCACCGACCTCTCAGTGGGCGACATCGTAAGCGTCGTCAACGGACAGGGCACGCGCATCACACACCGCGTGTACGAACTTGACCAGCAGGCTGGTAACTCCGTCACGGTGACTCTCAAGGGTGACGCAAATGCCAAGCCAGACGTGGAGCCCTACTTCATCACCGAAGCCGACCGCATTTTCTTCAGCGTCGGGGGCCTGGGCTACGCAATTGCTTGGCTCTCCAGCCCACTCGCGATCTTCCTCGGCGGAGCGTTGGTCGGCGGATTGGTGATCATTGCCTTCCGGCCCAACTCTCGCCGCAAGGATTCGGATGACGGTCCGAGTGGAGGAGTTGGCAGTGTGGACACGGAAGCCGCTGCAACGATGGAGTTTCCGATGGTTTCTTCGAACAGCGGGACAGGCGGACATCGCTCGGCGTTCTCGCTCCGAAAGCTTGCGGTTCTCGGTGTTTCGGCATTTGCACTGATCGGTGTTACGCAGGTGAGCGGCACCGCAGCGGCCTTCACAGACACTGCCGTCGCAACGAGTGGTGCCATTACCGTGAGCGGGAAGATCAATCCCGCAACGAGCAGCGTCAGTTGCACGACAAACGGCATAGGTGGCTCTCAATCGTCCACTGTTAAGTGGAGTCACATAGGTCCCCAATATCGCTACGAGGCGCGGTACTACAACGGAAACTCGTTGATGAAAACATGGGGATACGATCCCGGTGTTGGTGCCGCAGTAGGAACCCAGGTCTCATCCACTATCTACTACACAGATGCTGGTTACAGCGTTTTCAACTCATACACGTACACGCTTCGCATCTACACGATCAACCGAATCACGGGCGAATCGTCAACGGACTGGCGAGGGTGGAACCTACGCCAACCTGCGTCTCAGACAAGCATCTATTGCCAAGGTGAGGCAGGCTCGATCGCCGGCGCGGCTGTCGCTGAAACTGAGCAGCTTGCTCGCGGAGTTGCTCCGACAACCGCGACGGCTGCCGAGATCACCACGTCCAGTGCACCGACAACGACAGGTACGTCGACGACGGCTCCCACTACGACTGACGTGACAACCACGACCGGTGCCCCAACGACAACGGAGACCTCGACCAGCACTACGACTCAGTCGACAACTCCGACAACAACAACTGATGCGAGCACCACGACAACCACAACCACGAAGCAACCGCCGGTGGCTTTGGGCGCGGCCGAAACGTCGCTGACTGGCTACAACGCAACATTGATGCAAGACGGTGCTGGCGTCGCAGTGGTAGTCACCGACAATTCGGGTGCAGAAGTGTCGAGCACACCGGTGAGCGCCACGGCGACCGTGATGTGGCAGTCCGACGCGGACGAGCTGTGGATCGTGGACGGCGCCAACGTCTATCGCGTCAACGCTGAAACAGGTGTCTCGGAAAAAAACCCCTCCGGCGAAGCTCCCGCAGAGATCGCTGCCTGGATCGACGGGCAGAAGTGATGAACATAGAACAGACGGAATTCGGGGACGGGGGAGTTCAAATGAATGATCGCATCGTTCCCGCAAGTCGATGGAATACGCGACGTACCAAAATGATCGGCGCATCGCTGGTTATGCTCGGAGGGGCGGCATTCCTGACTGGCTGTGCTGATACCGGCTCGTTGGGTTCGTCCGGCGGCGGTAAGCCCACCACGACCACGTCCGTTCCGGCCACAACTACGCCTGTGGTGACTACTCCGGTCGAATCCGGTTTGTTGGCGCTGAAAACCGTCACCGCACCTACCTGGACGGATCAGAACGGTCCGATCGATCTGTCGACGATGGTTGTCGTGCCGGGCGACGTTCTGACCTATCACGCCAGTTTCGCGTTGGAGATCAAGGGAACTGGAATGAAGGCAAAGCTGTCGACCAGTGATCTGGGTGTCTCCGGCGGAGCTGCGCTGATTGCCCAGCTGAAGCCGGTCACCGAAGTCAAACTCGACGGGGTGCCAGTGCCTGTCGGTGCCGACGGAACTGTGGTCAGTACGGCGAAGGACGGCAAGATAGTCGACGTGGCAATACGTTTCACCTTCGACAAAGATTCCGCGACAGCGTTGTCGATGGATCAGTCGTTGAACTTGGCGCGATTCGACGTGAATCTGGTGCAGATTCCCGCATGATGTCGGTGCGGACAACACGAGCGCTGTAGCTGTTCAGAAGTGAGGCCGGGTAGCAAATCTGCTATCCGGCCTCACTTTGTGAATTGTTGTAGGGGAGGTTATCCGATGAATGTGACCGGCTTGCCGAGCGATCCGACATCAAGCGATCCGGAGCTGGTAGATCCGGTCTTCACTGATCCGGTGTCGAGTGAACCGAAGCTCGCCGACCCCAAATTCATGGAACCGAAATCGAGTGATCCGGTTCCGCCGGGCGTGACGGGTGTATCGGTGGAATCGAGCGTGAGGTCCACACTCCAGTTCGGCGTAATACTGCCGTTCTGCGAAGAATTCCCTGCCTCGACGGGCATTCCGATCACGAAGGCAACCTTGGCACTTTGGCCCGGTGCGAGGCGGACCGAGCTCAACTGGGTCCCTGGTGTGGCGGCATTGCCGGTGACGGTGAGCGGATTGCCGGCGACGCCGTTTACGTCGACACGAAGGAAGGCTTCCATGCCGTCGCTGATTTCGTAGTCTCCGACGTAGAAGTGTGCCTCACCTGCGCGGTCCGATGCGTTTCGGACGTAGAATGTGGTTGTGTTGGTCCCGCCCGGGATGAGTATGTCTGTGCTCCAGATGATTTTGGAAGTATCTCCCCAGGTCGAGTTGTCTGCGGAGTACTCGATGATTCCACTCTCACCGTCCGCTGCGTGAGCGAGCGACGGCATCAGTGCTCCGCCCATCAGTGCAAGTACGAGGGCCGTGAGTATCCCTATGACTGTGCTCCATAGCGCGCCAGGCTGTCGAGATGAGTAACTGGTAGTTTTCATAACCCGAATTCTAGTCGGACAAACGCCCAAACGTGAGGAGCTGTGAGAGTTAACTGTCTGTTGTGCAACCATTTTCGGAAGTTTGATCAATAATCTGCGAGGGAGCTGAAAATGAACTGTAATCGGAGTGGATGCGACACGTAGATTGGGGCGCGGATAGCTGGACGATCGCTTGTCGAGTGGGTTTCGATGCCGGCTATTCAGGGTAAAAGCTTCTCATCTGCAATGGCTTCAGTCGCTGCAGAGATGTTGATTCGGAATTTGGATTTTCTCCCAGATTCAGTTATCTTACTGCAAAGTAGGTAGGATTCGGCAATCGATCGGGGCGGTGCCGACCTGAGTACAGGGATCGATATGCGGATGAAGCTGGGGGCAGGTGTTCGGCGACGTCGTTGGGCGCGCGACGTATTGGCAGCCGCGACGGCATGTGCGCTGGCGATGTCCGCGTTGCTCTCGGTACAGATTTCAGCGTCGGCGTCCGAGCTGGACGAGTACGTGAATTTGCCCTTGGTGAATCGGAATGCCGAACACGGTCCGGGCGGTGTCCATCCCGCGTTGCCGACTGATCTCGGCACCTTGCAAGCCCTTGTGGAAGAAGCCCGCGCCAGTGGTCGCAGTCCGGAATCCTATGCGGCCTTGCTGTTTCAGTATCGATTGGTCGCTGCCACGGAGGCCGCCGGAATCGATCTCTCATCGTGGAATCCGCGCGCCGGAGTGTCGACTAATCGCACGAACCTGGTGAAGTCGTACCGCTACTACGAGGATCTGCAACTCGGTCACCCGGAATTGCAGTGGGCGGGCATGGGCGGACAGGTTGGTGCGGACTTCGGCGGGGGACTGATCGACTTCGAACTGATGGCGGACATGTACTCGTTTCCGAATCTGCAATATGTTGCCAATTCGATAGTTTCTCAGGTCACGGATCAGGTTGGCGTGCAAGCGCTGAACCAATTGCCGGCAGGGCTGCGCGCACTCGCGGCGGTGGGCAGGAACGTCACGGCGGACGACTTGGATTATGTGCTGGGGATGATCCTGGTGATGCAGAAGAACATCTTCTCGGATCTGATGCCGATGCATCAGGCATACGTGGATGAAGGACTTCCCGCGCTGGAGGAAATGCAGAGTGCCGGATTGTTCGGTCAGGATGTCATGGACGCCTGGCGTGATGTAGCCTCCGGCGATTCGAATCGGATTGCACGTGGGAACGTAGCACTGCTCCAACGTGAGCAAGGGATGATCATCCGCGACCAGTGGGATACCGTGCGCGCCTATAAAGGTGATGCGGGAGAGGCGATCACTTACGCATCGACTGTCGCCGGTTCACCTTCGGTCGCCGGCGTCGTACCGCCTCGCTCGTTTCGGTCTCTCGAGTTCGCGACAACACTGGCGGACGGACGCACCGCGACAGTGACACTGCCCCTCCCAGATTGGAACTGGTCGGTGTACGAGGACCGGTGGGACTACATCACCTCGCAGCTCTTGCCGAAGTACCGAGCGATGGTCGAAGAAGATTGGCCACGGCTCGTAGCCACATTGAGTGTTCCCTACGAAATTCAATTGGAGAGTCACCGCCCTATGGTGACCCTCCCACAAACTCTCGAATCGGCCCTCTCCAGTTTGAAAGTGACGGTTCAGTGATGTCGGGTGCCAGATTTCGAAGGTTTGCCCCGCTGGTAGCGCTGACCGTTGCGCTGGTTCTGCCTGCGACTGCTGGGGCCGAGGCCCCAGGCAGTGGTGTTCCAGACGATGCGCAAGCTCCGGTATCCCAGGAGTTTCGGACCGATACTCCCACTCTGGGAGAGATTTTCAACGGGTTCACGGTCGGTGCGCTCAGGTCGGGGGAGTTCGCATCGGAAGAGGAGATCTTCACTGCGCTCACCGCCGATGATCCGTTTTACGACGAGCCGGTGTTGACCGGCGTCGAGCGTCCCGGTGACCTCCTGAAGTCGAAGAAGGTGGATGTACTGTTCACGGGATACAAACCGGGACAGCTCGACGCCTACAAGATCATGTACGTCACAACAGGAATCGACGGTTCGACGCCGGTGGTGAGCACCGGGATCATGATGATCCCGATCGACGGAACACCGGCATCGGAGAAGAAAGTCATCAGCTACCAGGAGGCCAACGACAGCGTCGGCGGCTACTGTCATCCGAGTTCGCACTGGACGGGCGGCGATCCGCTGGACGGCGCCTCCTGGTCGGCGTTGGGTCCGCTGGCACTGATGTTCGGAAAAGGCTATGCCGTAGTGATATCCGACGTCGGGAACAACGGAGACCGTGATCCTCACGGCGTCTTCGCGGGCAAGTTCGCGGGGCACGCGCAGTTGGATGCTGTGCGCGCAGCATTTCAGCTGCGGGATTCCGAGCTGAATCCGGATGCGGAGATTGCGTTGTTCGGAATCGCTGGTGGTGGAGTTGGTTCGGCATTCGCCGCAGAATCTGCGCAGTCCTACGCGCCGGAACTCGATATCGTCTCGACAGTCCTCGAGGGCATGGTGATCAAGCCCCGAACATTCATGGAGACAACAGATTCCTCGGTCGGCGCAGGCTTCGGATTTGCGACGCTCCTTGGCCTCGAACCCTGGTACCCCGAGATGAAGTTGAACGACAAGCTCAATCCCGTGGGCCGAGCGATTGCCGACGTGTACCGGGATGAGTGCCAGATGCCGGCGTACTTCACACTTCCGTTCGTACCGCTGGCGAGCCTTTTCGAGCCGGGGATCGATCCGATCACAGAACCCAGTTTCCAGCGCGCGTACGACGACAACGTACTGGGCCACGGTGCTCCGGCGTCGAAGGTATTGATAACTTCGTGCGCAAAGGACGACTCCCCGATGTCACTTGTACCGGCACCTGATGCGCGAGAACTGGCGGACACGTACAGGAGTCGAGGGACCGACGTGAGCTACCAGCCCACCGACTGCAGTATGGACCGCGCATTCACGAATCCATACGGTTGGGGAACTGATCTGTTCGGAATGCAGACGATCGACTGGATAGCGCACAACTTCGACAACTGAGCGAGTCACCCGGCCAGCAGTTTGTTGATCGGTGCAAGATCGAAATAGTCACGCCATGCAACAATTTTCGAGTCCACGATCTCGAAGATCCCCATAACCGGCAGGACTACGTGTTTGTCGCCGAGGTCGAATCGGTCGGTCCGTTCGTTGAGTACAGTCGCACCGTTGGCGGACTGGTGATGAATCGTGAATTCGATCCCACCGAAGGCCGAAATGAAGCCTTCCAGGAAATTCAGGATCTCGGTGCGCCCGACGATCGGGGCCATCGGAATATTATGGTAGACAGCATCTTCACTGAAGTACGACGCGATTGTCTCGGCACTGCCCATCTTCCACTCGGCGCAGAAAGCAGTGACCAGTTCTTCGGGGCTCATGGTGTGACCTCTCGGTGTGGTGAGACGTTCAGGTGCAAACGCTGATGGCGGCGTACGAACATGCTGGGGACCCAACGGGGTGGGGATTCGGAATCGATTGTGAAGTGCGCACTGTTTTCGAGAAGGACTGCGATCGCGATCTTTGCTTCCAGACGAGCCAGCGCGGCCCCGACACAGAAATGTGCTCCTTTGCCGAAGGCGAAATGTGCTCGGGGATTGACTCTGTCGAGGTTCATCACCTGTGGTTCGACGAACGACTCGGGGTCGCGGTTCGCCGAACCCCACAGCAGTATGAGATGACTGCCGGCGGGTAGTGCCAATCCACCGAGTGTCGTGTCCGCGTTGACATGTCGGTGATGTCCGCGAAAGGGTGACTCGAGCCTGAGCGTTTCTTCCAGGAACGCGCCCACGAGTAGAGGGTCCTCGCGCAGCTGCGTCTGAATCTCAGGGCGCTCGGCGAGCAACCGTGCAGAGTTGGCGATCAGTCCGGCGGTCGATTCGCCACCCGCACCGACGAGTTGCACCAACATCAGCACGGCCACGTCTTCGCTGAGTTCGCCTGCGTCACAGCAACGGACGAGGTCTCCGAGTAGATCATCCACCGGGTGAGCCCGTGCCTCACGAAACTTGCTGTAGAGGTACCCGGTGAGTTCGGCCGCCGAGGTGACGACGCCTGCCAAACGCTCCGACGTCACGATGCCGCTGAGAAGTTCGGTGCTGTCGTACGACCACGCCAGCAATTGGGGGACATCGTGTGCCGGCAAGCCGATCAGCGTGGCAACCATCTGCAGCGGCAGCGTGTCCGCTACCGACGTGACCCATTCGATCCGTCGACCGTCGAAGCCGTTGTCCCACAACTGCTGCGTGTAGTCGGTCATCGCCGGCTCGAGTGCTCGTATTCGTTTGGCGACCAGTGTCGGCAAGACAAGTTTGCGCTGGTGTTGATGGTCGGGCTCGTCGGCAGTCGCGAGAACGTGAACAGCTTGCCCGCCGCCGTTCATGTCGAAGGTCACGGCCGAACCGTCCGGTGTACGGACCAGCACGCCGGTGAGGTTGTTGGAGAAGTCGTCGGTACGGGAAACGGCTTCGGTGACCAATTCCCACGTGGACACCAGATAGAAGTCGGTATGAGGAATGCGGTACACGGGGTGCTCGCGCCGGAGTACGTCGTATAGCGGGTACGGGTCGTCGATGTTCGACGGCAGGAAAGGGTTGATGTCGAGCGTCGATGGTGTCACGAAGGGAAGATTTCACGGCCAGGAAGGAGAAGTCAACAGGTGGAAAATGCCTCTGAACTGGTATTTTGACAAAATCTCACGCACGTTGGGCCTTCCATGCTTCCCCCAGGTCAGAGGCCCACCGCCTTCCTCGGCATAGAGATTTCTGATTAAATCTGTCTCAGAGTGAGACGAGGTGACGGACAGTGACCGGTGCAAACGAGCGTCGCGCCGCCGACTGGTTGGCCGGCGGTAACCGCAGTGAACTCGCAACCGAGCGCATCTTCGCGGCTGCGGCGGAGCTGATTCGAGAACAGGGATTCGATCGGTTCAATGCCGACGACGTCGCTGCCCGCGCAGGCTGTTCGAGGGCAACGCTCTACCGCTACGTAGGTGGCAAGTCCGCGATCCGCGAGGGGTTGTTGTCACGAGGCGCGGCATCCGTGGCGAGCCAGGTCGCGACTGCCGTCGAATCACTGCACGGCGACGAGCGCATCGTGGAGTCGATCCTCGTCGCCGTCGACGCGATCAGATCCGACGCTGCCATGAGCCACGGCCTTGCGGCAGCGCGGGCCAACGGAATCGACGAGTATCTCGTGTCCTCGCCGTTGCTGCCGCGTACTGCGCTGGAACTTGCGGGCTTGGATCCTGAAGGTCAAGAGTCGCAGTGGGTGGTTCGGATCGTGTTGATGCTCTTGGCATGGCCTCTCGCAGACAGGGCCGCCGAACGACGGATGGTCGAGTCGTTCATCTACTCCTGAGCGGGATTCCGTGTTCGTGAACGGTGCATCGGATCGTCGCTGCTGTAGACGGTTCGGTTCATTGCTTCATTCCTCGGCTCGGTACTCTGAGCTTGTCCGCTGCCGCGAAGGAGAGAGTCACGATGGTCGTACGCAGGCCCCGCGACCGTAAGCAGCAGATTCTTGCGGCCGCAGGTGAGCTTTTCCGTGAGCACGGTTATCACAACGTGTCTGTCGCTCAGGTGGCTGCTGCAGTTGGAATCACGGCACCTGCGCTCTATCGGCACTTCAAGAACAAGCCGGATCTCCTCTACGCCGCGGTCAACGCAGGCATCGAATCGCTCTACGATCGGGTCGCAGGTGCCGAGGATCTGAAAACACTGATCACCGAACTTGCGGCATCGGTGTCCAAACGTCGGGGTCTGTCGCTCCTGTGGCAGCGAGAGGCACGCTATCTGCCTGACGAGCAACGTGAGGAAATGCGTTCGACCCTCAAGAGTGCAGCTTCGCGCGATGCAGCGCTGATCCGAATTGAGCGTCCCGGCCTCGACGAAGAAGACAGCTATCTGCTCGCCTGGGCTGTCATCGCAGTCTTCAACAGTGTGTCTTCGCATCGAGTGTCCTTGCCGAGGCGTCAGTTGGAACTGCTGCTTGTCGAGTTGGCAGACCGCGCTGCATACGCGGAACTGGGTCGCTCAGAAGTGAAAGTCGTGGCGGCAACGGGTCACCTGCCCGTTGTGATACCCAGACGTGAACTCTTGTTGACCGAAGCAATTCGGCTGTTCGACGAGCGTGGATATCAAGCAGTCAATACCGAGGACATCGGTGAGGCTGCAGGAACGACAGGCCCGAATGTGTACAACCACTTCGATGCCAAGATCGACCTGCTGATCTCCGCGGTCTCGAGGGGCGGCGAGCGTCGCCGGCTCGGCGTTGCACAGGCTCTCGGCGCCGCAACCGGCCCGGAGGACGCGCTGTCCGGATTGCTTGCCGCACATATCGATTTCGCGATCAACGAGCGTCATTTGATCGGGTTGTTGATCAGCGAACTCGACCAATTACCGGACAAGTTCCGCCGCACGTGTGAACAGAATCAACGTGAGTACGTCGCGCTATGGGTCAAGATGCTCGAAGAAGTCCGTCCGGGCCTCGAGTCCGCCACCGCCAGGATCACCGTCAATGCCACTTTGACAGTTGTGGAGAACGCCGTCCGAATCGGCCGGCTTCGCCGTCGCGACGACCTGTCGGACAGACTCTTCGAGATCGGCTGCGCCCTGCTGCTGGGCGCATGAAAATTCGGGTAAGCGCCACGGGCGGCGGATCGACTCACGAAACTGATCGGAGACGTCATGCGTTTCGACGCAACAGAACTGACGATCGAGGAACTTGCTCTTCAGGCTGAAGTGCGGGAGTACCTCGACAAGCGACTCACCCCCGGTACCTACTCGCTCGGACTCGGGATGGCCGGGGCGGTGGATCCGGTGTTCTCGCGAGATCTGGGGCGACGTGGGTGGCTCGGCATGTCGCTGCCGAAGGAATACGGCGGGGGCGGACGGTCAGCAGTGGATCGATTGGTCGTCGTCGAAGAACTTCTCGCGCGGGGAGCGCCGGTCGGCTATCACTGGATCGGAGACAGACAATCGGGTCCGAGCATCGCCGCCAACGGCACGGAAGAACAGAAGCGGTCCTTCCTTCCCGGTATCGCGAGCGGTGAGTTCTCGTTCTCGATCGGGATGAGTGAGCCCGACTCGGGTTCGGACCTTGCATCGGTGCGCACTCGCGCCGAACGTGTCGATGGTGGCTGGAAAGTCAACGGCACCAAGATCTGGACCACCGGCGCCTTCCACGCCACACACATACTCGCCCTGCTTCGAACCTCGGCAGACAAGCACAACGGACTCACTCAGCTGATCGTCGATCGCGACAGCGAGGGCCTGACCGTCTCACCCATTCCGTTCATCGACGGTAGTGAGGACTTCTGCGAGGTGTCGTTCCAGGATGTTTTCGTGCCGGATTCGCGTCGCCTCGGAGACGTCGGAGCGGGCTGGGGACAAAACACCGGTGAACTCGCACTCGAGCGAGGTGGCGTCGATCGTTGGATGTCGCTGATGCCGGTCCTCGAGAACTTCGCGGCCAACCAAGCAGCGCAAGGCGGTCCAGCTGCCCTCGCCGATCTGGGCTCGATTACCGCACGCTGCTGGGCTTTTCGCGGGATGTCGCTGTCCATCGCACGGATGGTCGACGCCGGTCGCTCGCCGGTCACGGAGGCCGCGCTGATCAAGGAGATGGCAACACGCTTCGAACAGGACTGTGTTGCGACCGTCGCGCGGCACCTCGGCCGGGCTCCGGACCTTGCATCCGACGATCCGTACGAGTCGCTGCTCGCCCGGGCCGTGCTGGTGGCGCCGTCGTGGTCGATTCGCGGCGGTACCAACGAAATTCTCCGCACCGTGATCGTGAAAGGGTTGGACCGATGAATTCGGGGTCACAGATCAACGCGTACACATTCGACGCCGACCTCGAATCGATGGTCGAGCAATTTTTCGCCGAGAAGTCCGGCACCGAGGTGGTAGCGCAGGCGGAGATCGGCGGTCTGCCCGCCGGATTATGGAGCGCGGCAGTCGAACTAGGGTTACCTCTGGTCGGTCTTCCCGAATCGGTTGGTGGTTCCGGTGGCTCGCTCCTCGACGCCGTGACTGTCCAGCGCGCGGCGGCGAGGCACGCTGCGCCGCTGCCGCTCGCCGAGACGTACCTCGCGGGCAGGCTGGCAACAGCGGGCGGGTTACCCGTGCCCTCCGGAATCGCAACGGTCGCCCCGGGTTCGCCGCGCGACGATGTGCGCCGGACCGACGACGGTTTCCTGTCGGGAACCTTTCACGACGTGCCGTGGGGTAGTGCCGCATCAGTGCTGGCAGCAGTTCTCGGTGATCGCGTCGTACTCCTTGACATCTCCGACGCCGAGATCGGTGGCGGGACGGATCTTGCGGGGCAACCGCGTGAGAGCCTGACGTTCTCCGAAGCGCGGACCATTGACGGCGACAACCCGGTCGATGCCCGGATTCTCAGCAAGCTCGGCGCGTTCTTGCGCTCGGTGCAGATGTCGGGAGCGATGGAGTCGGCGTCGACGTTGACCCGGCGCTATGTGTCCGACCGGGTGCAATTCGGTAGGCCCGTCGCGCAGTTTCAAGCAGTCCAGCAGCATATCGTGACGCTTGCCCAGATGGCTTCGATGTCCACGCTGGCCGTCGATCGCACTGCACATGCACTCATCAGAGGCGACGCCGACTTCGAAGTGAGCGCAACCAAATTGGTGGTTTCGCAGAATGCGCTCGTGAGCGTCCGCGCCGCCCACCAGGCACACGGTGCAATCGGCATGACCCGCGAATACCGATTGCAACAACTGACGCGTCGACTGCACGCCTGGCGATCGGAGTTCGGCGACGAAATCGCGAGTGCGACGCAACTAGGAGAGGCCGTAGCGGCGTCGCCGTCACTGCACCGCTTGATCACCGACCCAGAACCGACATTGAAGCTGTAATCCTGGCCGTCGTAAAGGATTACGTTGCGTTGCAACGAAGATCGCGCTTCAGCACCTTGCCTGCTGCCGACAGTGGCAATGCATCGACGAATTGGAAAGTGCGCGGAGATTTGTATCCGGCTATCAGCGTTTTCACGTGAGCGCGCAGTTCGTCGGCGTCGGCGTCGAAACCATGCCGAAGGACGACCACGGCATGGACACGCTCGCCCCACTGGGCATCGGGCAGACCGATCACGGAACAGGCCGCGACGGATTCGTGTTGTGCCAGAGCGTTTTCGACCTCGGTGGAGTAGACGTTCTCGCCACCGGTGACGATCATGTCCTTGATGCGATCGACGATGAACAGGTAACCGCGGGCGTC
This sequence comes from uncultured Rhodococcus sp., assembly GCF_963525155.1. Classification (NCBI taxonomy): domain Bacteria; kingdom Bacillati; phylum Actinomycetota; class Actinomycetes; order Mycobacteriales; family Nocardiaceae; genus Rhodococcus; species uncultured Rhodococcus sp. The sequence continues at coordinate 4,321 of NZ_CAURKP010000061.1, read as the reverse complement.
GAGGTATCCGGCGTCGCCGGTATGCATCCACCCGTCGCGGAGCACTTCTGCGGTCTCCTTCGGTTTGTTCCAGTATCCGAGCATGACGTGGCTGCCGAACGTGACGATTTCGCCCACCTTGCCGGGTGGGAGTTCCGAGCCGGCCGGGTCGACGATTTTCACCTCGCAATGAGGGAGCGCGCGACCAGCGCTGCGGAGGAGATCACCACCTTCGAGGTGATCGGCTGGACTCAGCATGCTGATGTGCGCGGTTTCAGTCATCCCGTAGCCCTGAGCGAAGGAACTGTTGGGGAACATTTGCATGACCTGCCCGAGAAGCGTCGGAGATATGGGCGAGGCGCCGTATCTCAGGATCCTGACGCTGGACAGATCGTAGGTGGTTGCGTCTTCGCCCGTTTCGTTTTTGTGGGCGACCAACATCTGGAGCATTGTCGGCACCAGACCCACGGTTGTCGGGCGATAGCGGTCCACGGCCTCGAGGAACGTCCGTGGGCTGAAGTTCGCTACGAAGACCTGGGTTCCACCCATCAGCGACTGAGCCAACCATCCGACGATCCCGGCAATGTGAAACAGAGGGTTCACCGCGAGGTTCGTTCCGTTGCTGATTGCCACGCCGCCTGCCGCGAGAGTGCCCAGCGCCGAGGTCATCAGCGCTTGATGGCTGATCATCACGCCCTTCGGCACTCCGGTGGTCCCGCCGGTGTAGAGGAGTAGTGCAAGCGTGTCGCCGCCGACGCGCAGATCGTCGACCGGAATCGCCTCCGCGATCACCTGTTCGTAGTCGAGCATTCCGTCCGGAACTCGGTCGTTGCCGCAGTAGACGACAGTGGTCAGGCCTGGACACGCCTCGCGAAGGGTAGATCCGACGGAAGCAAAATTCTCGTCCACGAGTAATACCGTCGACCCTGAATCTTCCAGGGCGTATGTGATTTCCGCCGTGCTCCAGCGAGAATTGACCGGACTGGCCACTGCTCCGAACCACCAGCAGGCCAGGAGCGCCTCGTGGTAGTAGTCGGAGTTCGATGCCAAGATCGCGACTCTGTCACCGGTGCGCAGGCCTAACGTCTGCAGCCCGCCCGCGAGCCTTTTGATCCGGTCGACCGATTCGCGAGACGTGCGCACTCGGCCATCGGAGATCGTCATCACCGCTTCGGGCGACGCTCGTAGGGATCGGTGAACGAATTGAGTCAGCTGCATGCGATTCCTCCTGCGAGTGTGCGGCGAGTGCTCTGACTCGGATCAGTTCCGGCACTGATGCTATTGGCCTGACAATTGCCCTCACCCACCGCCTGAAATCATGCCCCACTCCGACGCAATCTAGGACGATCGTCCAGTTAACTCTGGCGATTCCGTCCTGTCGCGGTGTACTTTCTGCGAGAGTGTCGAACATGCGAGCAATCCTGGTAGCCGGTATGAGTGCGTTCGTGGCGGTCGTCTCGGCGCCCTCTGCCGGCGCCGAAACGACTACGAACCAAGTGCGCTCGTTTTCCGAGACCACGTCAGTCGGGGTCCACAATTCCTACGAGAAGGCGACGTTTCCGTACTTCGCCGACGCTTTGGATTCCGGGGCGTCGTTGCTCGAGCTGGACCTGTGGACCAACGGGGGCGGTCCGGACTGGCGCGTGTCGCACATGAATCCGGTGGTGAGCGACAGCAACTGCGTCGGCGCTCAGGACGCATCCGGGTTGCGAAGCGGTCTACGAGATCAGGGATTCCGTGGATGCCTGGCAGATATGCGGGCGTGGCACGAGGCCAATCCCGAGCATCCGCCGGTGATGATCAAGTTGGAAATCAAGGACGGGTTCACTGCCGGGTACGGACGTGGGCCCGCGGATCTCGACGCCCTGATTCTCGGGACACTCGGAGACGCGGTTTTCACGCCGGCCGATCTGATGGGGGACTTCTACTCCACCCCGGATGCCGCCGTCACCGAGCGTGGATGGCCGAGCAATTCCGAAATGACCGGGAAATTTCTGTTCGAGCTGATACCGGGAACGATCGAGGAGGGAAACCCTCTCGACACGGAATGGACGGACCGGCAGTATGCGACGCACCTGCGAGATCTGTCCTCCGCCGGGCTCGTCGAACTCGGCGCCGCCTTTCCCGCTGTTCACCGTGCATCACCGGGAGACCCACGTCTCGACCGCTATACCGACCCGGGGATCCGTCCGTGGTTCGTGATTTTCGACGGCGACGCTCTCGACTACACCGCCGGAGTCGTGGATCCGAGTTGGTACCACGATCGCGGCTACCTGCTCGTCATGACCGACGCGCACAAGGTCGCTCCGCAGATCGACGGAACCCATGCCACCGAAACCGAGGCGAGCGAGCGTCTCGACCTGTTGGCCGGGCAGCACGCAAGTTACATCACCGCGGACTGGTCGAGGTTGCCGAACGTACTGTCCACCGTGGTGCCGCGTCGGTGATTTTCGAATGGCCGGATCGTGAAGAGCGAGATCTGACGGGCGGCAATTCTCAGGAACAGGGTGCAGGATGGGTTCATGCGCACTGTCACGTGGAATCCCGAAGTCTACGGCCGCTATTCGGGTGAGCGGTCACGCCCGTTCGTGGACCTGGTGTCACGGGTGGCCACCGAAGACCCGACGCGGGTAGCCGACCTCGGCTGCGGATCAGGCACCCTGACCGCGATGCTCGGGGAAAGATGGCCGGACGCCTCGGTATCCGGATTCGACTCGTCTCCCGAAATGGTTGCGCAGGCCCCGACAGACCTACCGGGAAACGTCACCGTCGAGTTGGGGGACATCATGTCCTTCGACGCCACCGGTTACGACGTGGTCGTCAGTAACGCTGCATTGCAGTGGGTTCCGAGCCATCGCGAGCTGATCGACCAGTGGGCGGACACCCTGGAATCTGGATCGTGGCTGGCGTGGCAGGTGCCGGGTAACTTCGATGCTCCGTCCCATGCGCTCATGCGAGATCTCGCGGAATCAGCGGAATGGAGTGAGCGACTGGGCGGCGTCCTACGCGGCCCGGAAGGCATCGACAGTCCAGTTCAGTACGCGCAGCGTCTCCAGGAACACGGATTCGACGTCGACGCCTGGGAGACGACGTACGTACACGTGCTGGCAGGTGCCGACCCGGTGCTCGGATGGGTACGGGGGACGGGGTTGCGGCCCGTGCTCGACCTTCTCGGCGAAGCTGACGCTCCGGAGTTCGAGCGTCAGTATTCCGATCTGCTGAGGGAGGCCTACCCCGCAACAGCCGCCGGAACGCTCTTTCCGTTCCGGCGGGTGTTCTGCGTCGGACGCAAACGGTAACTACTCGGCTGGGTTGCGGTCAGCCGATCACTGCGCGGTGACAAAGCCTTCCGAGACCAGCCAGTCGCGGGCCACGTCCGCCGGCTCCTTGCCGTCGACGTCGACCTGCCGGTTGAGCTCGGTCATCACCTCGTTGGTCAGTCGCTCCGAGATCGGTGCCATGACTTCTGCTACCTGCGGATGTGCTTCCGCGAAGTCCTTTTTCATCACCAGTGCCGGATTGTATTTCGGGAAGAACTGGAGATCGTCGTCGAGCAGAACGAGATCGAGTGCGATGATGCGACCGTCGGTGGTGAACACCTCGCCGAACTTGCACTGATCGCCATCGGCTGTCGCCTGGTAGATGATGCCGGTCTGCAGGATCTGGCGTTGGGCACGAGAGGCGTCGAAACCGTATTTCGCTGCCAGGCCGGGATATCCGTCCTGGCGGACGTTGAACTCGGTCTCGACGCACGTCACCGCAGCTCCGGGATCGGATTCGACCAACTTCGCGTAGTCGGAAACGGTCTTGACACCGGTCTTCTCAGCGGTCTCCTTGCTCATCGCCAATGCATACGTATTGTTCATCGGCGCCGGATCGGTCCACACCATGTCGTTCGCAGCAAGGTCCGCATCGCGGACGGCCTCGAACTGCGCCTGCGAATCGGGAAGCGGTGTCTCGTTGCCGAGGTAGTTGATCCAGCCGGTTCCAGTGTATTCGTACGCAAGATCGATCTGGCCGTTCAACTGTGCGTCACGGGTGCTGTTCGAGCCCTGGATGTTCGTGAGGTCTCGAACATCCGCGCCCGCAGCGGCCATCGCGAATTCGATGACGTACCCGAGCACGATCTGCTCGGTGAAGTCCTTGGAGCCGACGGTCATCTTCACACCCTCGAGCTCCGGAACCGGCTCGATGCTGCCGGGGCCGACGGCCAGGGGCAGTGCGCCACCGGACTCGAGACCACACGAAGCGACAAGTGTGAGGCCGCTCGTGGCACCCGCGAGTTTCCAGCCCCACGTTCTGGTGCGCGAAGTCTTGGTCATCGCAATCCCTGGGGCCCGAG
>NZ_CAURKP010000060.1:0-29073 GCF_963525155.1 uncultured Rhodococcus sp. | reverse complement strand
AATAAGCACAACGCTCATGGTGAGTCACCTTTCTTCCTGTCGTGAAACGGTTTTGCGCCTCCGGGAAATGTCGACATATCCGGCACCCCACTTCAGCTGACCTCAAAGTATCTGTAACTATGGGTTACGCGCAATGTGTGGTCCCTCACCTGAAAGCGCAGGGTGATGCGCAGATCACGCTGCGTTCGACGGCGGACTTACCTGGCTAGAACCATGTTCACGAACTCATCGGCGAGTGCGTGACGGTCCGCACCGCTGCGAGGAACCGCATCGGGCGCACTGTGCACCAGCTGCATCTGCCCCAGGTACATCGAATACGCAAGTACGCCACGATGTTCCGCCTTCTGCCTGCCCATACCCAGATCGACCAACAACGTCACGATGTACGCAACGCGACGCTCGGTGACACGCCGTACCGCCGCCGAAACCAACGGATGGTCGATCCCGGCAAGCAGTTCCAACTCCGCACGACGATCGGCCAGTCCGGTCGTGACCGCATCGACCAGACGACGCAATCGAGCCTCCGCCGGTTCACCAGAGGACTCGACGGAGGAGATCAGTCTCTCGGTTGCCAAAACTTCCCACCGGCCGAGCGCAGCTTGCAGCAATTCGTCGCGGTTGGCGAAGTGCCAATAAAAGGAACCCTTGGTCGATCCCAGCGTCCGTGCCACCTTCTCCACAGCGACGGCACCTGGCCCGTGGCTGGTCAGAGCCTCGAAGGCAGCATCGATCCACTGATCGCGGGAGAGTCGGGCACGGGCATTCGTCACCTCCGTACGGTACCGTATGGGTAAGTTCCATACGGCACCGTACGGAGGACGAAATGACACTCGCTTTCAAGGCAATGCCTGCACCGGACTGGGCAGAAGCCACCACGATCACCATCCCGTCTGTTCCGACCCATACATCCGAGGAGTGGGCACAGGCAGTCTTCGACGTCAGGAATGTCCCCGCACCCGTCCTCGCGATGTTCTGGCTCAGGGAGCGGGTAGTCGGACTGCTCGGCATCGCCAAGGGACGCCCGGACACCTTTGCCGTCGACAAGATCGCCGACGGCGAGGCCCTCATCGAGGCGGACGAGAAACACCTTCGATTCGTCGCCTCGGTTCAGGCCGACAACGACGCCGGCCTCCTGCACGTCGCCACCGCCGTGGAGCTGAAGAACCGCGCGGGCCGAATCTACTTCGCACCCGTTCAGGTACTGCACGGCGTGATCACGCGGGCAATGATGACGTCCGCTCGAAAGAGACTGTGCACGTGATCAACCGTCCGGACCGCCCTTGAGTTCGAGGCTGATCTGATCGGCATCCAGCGCGGCAAGTGCCGATCCGAGCATCCGTGCGTCGAACACGCCGTCGTCACGTGCGTCGAGCAGTGCCTGACGCTGCGCGTCGATCACGTCGAGGCGGATCCTCTTTTTCGACCGACCCTCTGGCGGAACGACACTCGCAGCAGCATCTTCGAGGAGGTCGAGCAACCTGCGATGCTCGTCTAGTTCGGATTCGGTGAGGTCCTGCGCTGCCGGACCGGTCGCCACTACGACGCGCTTCAACGTTCCTCCCTGAAGGATCAACGAGCCTGCTGCCACCATGAACGCAACCAAGATCAGGAGCGATCGACTCGGGGTGTCTTCCGGCAGAGTCTGCGCTGCAGCCAGAGTGACCGCCCCGCGCATGCCGGCCCAGATGACGATCGTGCCTTCACGCCATCCCAACGGCGCAGCAAGGTAGTAGTCGATATCGGCAACCGTCCGCCGAACCCGAACCTTGAACCTTTCCATCTGATTCGCCGAAGGTGCCCGGCGCCTGCTGCGTCGTTCGCCTGGCGGGTAATCCTCGGGATTGTCGAGGCGATTCGCGATGTCGGAGAGTCTGGGTTTCATGCGTTCACGAAAATTCGCCCGTGCTTGGAGCGCTCGCAGGAGCGGGGCCACGTACAGAGCCCGCACCAAGATCGTGAGGAACAGTGCACCCGCCGCCACGAAGACCGCCGTGAATATGCCCTCGTGGTCGACCCGGACATCGTCGACTATCGACGAGAGTTCGAGGCCCATCACCAGGAAGATCGCACCTTCGAGGACCAATTCGACTGTGCGCCAGTTCTGGGAGTCGGACAACCGGTGTCGCGGTGACAGCTTCCGAGGAGCGTCGTAGCCGGTGACGAGCCCGGCCACGACGGCAGCAACCAATCCTGACGCACCCAACTCTTCGGCGGGGATCGCCGCCAGAAACGGCACCGTGAACGAGATGACCGTGTTGACCGTCGAATCGGTGACACGGGCGCGAACCATCAGGTTGACCTTGCCGACGACAACTCCGATGACCGCGGCCACGACGACGGCAAAAGCGAACTTGCCCAACACACTCCACAGCGACACCGATGCGGCGGCCCCGGCGATGGCAGTACGCAACAGGACCAGAGCGGTGGCGTCGTTGAGCAGGCTTTCGCCTTCGAGGATCGACACCACCCGCGGCGAGACCGGGAGTTTCTTGACGATGGACGTCGCGACGGCATCCGTCGGGCTCACGATCGCACCGAGTGCAATGCCCCACCAGATACCGAGTCCTGGTATCACCCAGGAGAAGAACACACCGAGAACAAGCGCACTCACGACCACGAGCAGAACGGAAAGCCCACCGATGGCACCGAACTCACGCCGAAACTCCATCGACGGCATCGAGACCGAGGCGGAGTACAGCAGTGGTGGAAGCACGCCTGCCAGAATCCATTCCGGGTCGATGTCCACTGCTGGGACAAATGGTAAGAGGCTGACAACGATCCCGGCCATCACCAGAATCAACGGTGCTGCGACTCCGATCCGCGCTCCGAGCGTCGAGGCCGCGACGATTCCGAGCAGACCGAGCACCACGATGATCAGAGCGTCCACTGCTTCCCCCTGTACCCCCGGATTTGTGTCTGGCTCTTTCTACACCTTTGCCGGAGACGGGGGCGAGACCCGCCACGCGACGGCGATCAGAACAACCGTGAACGCCGATGCGGGCCACAGAGCGTGAAGACCGATCCACCGATGAACGAGCGCACCGACCACCGCGCCCGCGATCAACCCCGCGCACATCCCGAAGTGCTGCAGCCACGCCCACTTCGGGCCACCCAGAAAGGCTCCGGTCAGACGCTGGCCCATCTTGACCAGCGCACCGGTCATGTACGTGACACCGATCGTCACCTCGCCGTCGCGCTGGAAAACCGAGTTGACGGCTCCCATCGCCAAAGCCATCGCCGAGATCGCGCCGGGGGTGACGTCGAGGCTGCTCATCACCGAACCGATGGCCAGCAGCCCGGCTACAACCGCGAGCACCGTGACCTTGCGGGCCCGGACCGAATAGCGCTCCGTGAAGTGGGTGACGACGGTTCCCAGCGCGATTCCCAGAAGGAAGAGCACGATGATTCCGCCGGCAACCCTCGCGGTCGACCACACCCCGTCGGCAAATGCGACGCTCGCCTGCGTCATGTTGCCGCTCATGAACGAAACGAAAGGCCCACCGAGCGTGATGAATCCGAGCGCGTCGACGTAACCGGCCAACCCGGCGAGCGCTGTCGCCAGGCCGATCAGCGACCTGCTGTATCCCGTCACCCGACGAGCTCGGTTCAGCTCAGCTTGCTGGTGCGCAGCTCGTGGCCCTTGGACGTCTTGCAGCGGCCGGTCTCGAGATCCCACTGCCAGCCGTGCAGATCGCAGGTGAGGTTGGTGCCGTCGACGACACCGAACTTCGACAGGTCAGCCTTGAGGTGGGGGCAACGACGCTGAATCTCGTACCCGCCCAACTCGATAGACGCGCTGTCGTCGTGGGCCTCGGCGAACCAGCCGTCGGCGTACGCGATGCGCTCGTCGGTGAGGCACTTGAAGAACGTGTAGAGGAATTCGTTGTACCCACCGATGCGCCACGCCGTGAAGCGTGTCGACAGGAAGATGGTGTTGACCCAGTCGGGCTCGTCGTCGCGCAGAACGGTGCGAACCAGTTCGGGAGCGATGCGGAAGCCGTAGCGGTACTTACCTTCTCCGTCGATGGGCTCACGAACGATCCGCTTCGGGAAGTCGAGGACGACCGTCTCCTCTCCCATCACGAGTCCGACGGGGTAGCCGATTCCGTCGCAGATCAGATCGGACTGAGCCATGATCGGCTCGAACTTGGCCTTGAGACCGTCGAGCAGCGGCTCGCCTTCGGCCGGAGCCCACGTGGCCTTCTGCGCGGCGATGACCGGTGCCATCTTCTGGGCCATCTTCTCGATGTACTCGGCCTTGTTGGAGAAGATCTTGTCGACGTCTGCGTCCGGGATGGGATGCGTCAGCGCGACCTTCTCGCTTCCGCGAAGTTCGACGGCCGAGCCGGGGATCATCAGCAGACCACGATCGTTGCCGTTGATGCGCATCTGCTCGAGGAACGTGATCTGGTCGGGGAAGATGTTTCCCTCGTCGCCGTGATCGTCGTTGAGGTAACGCAGGTCGTCGTCGAGGAAGACCGGCGGGCCGGCCGACGGAACAACCCAGGCAGCGTCGACCTGGGAGATGTAGTTGCGGCAGCGGTCCATGCCGCGCTGACGCTTCTGCTTGCCGAAGTTGCGCTTGGTGCCCTTCGGGATGTCGTAGACCATCGGGTACCAGATCGCGCCCGAGTACTGCAGCAGATGGATGTCGACCTTCCCGAAGGCGTCGGTCAGCGGGTCCAGATCGACGGGCCTGGCGTCGTTCATGTTGAAACAGGTGGTTTCCCCGTCCGAGACGACGAGGCCCGAGTCACCGATCGGACCGTCCGCGGGAGCGCGCAGAGCGATGATCATGATGTCGAGATCGCCCTTGGGACCGCTGACGGTGTGCTTGACGGAGTCTTCCGTCTCGAAGAACTTGTGGAAGCCGAGCTTCTCGAGTTCACGCTTGAGGTCCGGCACCGGGTAATCGGGGAGCAGGACTGTGGCGTCCTTGTTGACGTGCGCGATCAGATTCTTCGGATCGAAGTGGTCCTTGTGCAGGTGCGAGACGTAGAGGTAGTCGCAATTGCCCAGCGCGTCCCAGTCCAACTCTGTGTTGTCGGGGAACGGCACCCAGGACGCAAAATACGTCGGGGTCACCCATGGATCACACAGGATGGATCCGGCCTCGGTCTGGATGTGAAATCCTGCGTGGCCGACGCTGGTGATCTGCATTGCAACCTCCGAAATCGTACTGCTGGTCAACTCAGCATAGTCGGCGCGATCAGGGCCAAATCGCGATCGAGGAGGCGGCCGGTTGTGACGTCATGCACGTCAGAGGTCGAAAGTGGGTTGTGAAGCAGACCTGCCGGTGACGCGGACAACACTCTCTGTGCTGGCGTGTTCGCCGTATTTCTTGGCGCTCGCGGGAGCTGTTTCAGCATTCCCGAAGACAACCCCTAAGGCTAACCTAACAAGCATGACTCGACTCCTTTCTCCCTCCACGACCGATCGCGACTACTGGGCGATCGTGGACAACCTGACGCGACGCGGTTTCTTCGGCGTCGGCGCGGGCGTCGCTGCGGCCGCGTTTCTCGCCGCGTGCGGCAGCACGGAAAGTTCGACGCCCGAGAACGCGGAGACCTTCGAGTTCACTCGCGGCGACGAGAAGCTGATCATTCCGACGGACCCGCAGAACGTCGTTGCCCTCGACCCGCGGGACGGCCTCGAATTGTCGATCCTCGCCGGATACCCGGTGACCGCCTACCCGACCGGCGCAGCCGAACACCTACGCCGTGAGGTCCCGGATGCCACGGGTGTCGAGATCTTCGCCGAAGGTGCTTCCGATCCCAACTTCGAATACATCTCGACTCTCGGCGCAGACCTTCTCGTCCTCAGCGCCGGCTGGTGGGACACCGGGTCGTACGGCAACGACCGGATGCAGCAGATCGCACCGGTCCTGCCCGTCGGCAAGGACTTCACCCCGGAGTGGCGGAAGGTCATGTCGGACTTCCTCACCGGCATCGGGCGCAGCGATCGCGCCGAAGAAGTACTCGCCGAGTACGACGCCCATGTAGCTCAGGTCCGCCCGACCGTCGAACCGCTGATGGCCGGCAAGAAGGTTGCCTTCGTCGCCGCCGCGGAGGATCAGATCGCGTGGTTCCAGAACGATTTCCGCACCGCCGTCGCCGAGGACCTGGGATTCGAGGTGCTCCGTGAAGGCCCCGACCTTCGCGTGATGCTCGGATCGGAGCAGTTCAACCGTCTGGAAGAAGCCGACGTCATCTTCGCCTTGGATCGCAGCGCCTCCGGCAGCGTGTACACCTCGCCGACGTGGCAGCGTCTGCCCGCTGCGCAGGCTGGTCGAGTGATTCCCTTCGACTACTACAAGGCCGCGGGATACGCCTTGACCGCCAAGGTTCTCGTCGACGACTTGGCGGCCGGGGTCAAGCGGTAGAACCCGACCTTCGTCAACCCGATGGGCCCCGATCATTCGGCACCGGCGGCTCGTCCTGTCACGCGGTCCCGAAACTCGCGGAACGCTTGGAAACCACCGGTGAGCGCCCGCGCCAGTTCCTCGGCGCTTTCAACCCAGACGACGTCCTCCAACTCGGAAACGTCGTCGGGCTCGTGATTGCGCTGGGGAACGAGAAACGTCGGGTCACCCTGAGGGTTGACGATCAGGAACCCAGCCGCCGCGCAGAGGTCGTAGACGAACGCGCACTCGGCAGGCGACAGCGTCGCGTGGAAGATTCCACCACTGAGTGGATCGCTCTGCTCGAGCGAGTCGAGATGAAGGTCGGAGAAGGCCCCGTCGATCGTCAATGCCCTGTCGTCACGGTCGACGATCTCGCCTCCGTACGGGCTCTCGACCACGCGCAGCCCGTGCTGATCGAGGAAAGCGGCGACCGCCGCCCGATCAACATCGAGTTGCACGTCCTTCGTCACCCGCATGAAGTGCAGCGAGAAACCCATCGATCCCCCTCGTCCATTCGCGACGCACGTGATGCGCTCGCCAGTACCTCGACAGCCGAGAAGCGTCAAAACTACCTCTCGAGTAGGGTCCGGATCGCCTCGACCACTTCGGCAGGCGCCTCTTCTGCCATGAAGTGACCTGCGGACAGCGTGCGGTGCTCGAGATCGGGCGCCCACGCTTTCCACAGGGCCTCGGCGTCGTAGCCGAGCATCGAGCCCCAGTCCTGCTGAATGACCGTGACCGGCATGTGCAGTTGGTTGCCCGCCTCCCGATCGGACTGATCGTGTTCGATGTCGATGCCTGCCGACGCCCGGTAATCGGCAACGATCGACGGCACCGCCTCCCGTGAGGCGCGCAGGTATTCCGCCCGCACGTCTACCGGAATCGCTTCGCGGTTCTGCGTCCACACGTCGAGAAAGTACTCGAAGAACGCATCGGCGCTGGCGCTGATCATCTGCTCGGGAAGACCAGGTGGCTGAGCCATGAGATAGAGATGGAACGCCACAGCAGCATTCGATCCATGCAGGATGTCCCACATATCCAGGGTGGGGAGCACGTCCAGCGAGCCGAGTTGCGTGATCACATCCGGATGATCCAGCCCCGCTCTGACGGCAACCAGTGCGCCACGATCGTGGCCGACGAGGGCAAACTTCTCGTGTCCCAATTTCCTGGCCACCTCGACGATGTCGGCAGCCATTGTTCGTTTGGAGTAGGTGTCCGGGTTTTCCTCGACCGGTTTGTCGCTGGCTCCGTATCCGCGTAGATCCGGGCAGATGACGGTGTGATCCGACGCCAAGGCAGTGGCTACGTGACGCCACATGAGGTGAGTCTGAGGGAAGCCGTGCAGAAGGACGAGTGGTGTTCCGCTTCCGCCGACCGCGACGTTGAGCCGCACTCCGTCTGCTGTGGAAATCTGCTGGTAGTCGAAGCCTGGAATGGTGATAGTCATCGATCGCTCTCGTTAGTCGGGGTGATGGCAGGTCGGGGTGATGGCAATCAGCTTCGCCGCAGTCGATGAGCGTTCGATGAGCGCGATAGCGTGGGGAAATGCGAGACCACACATTTGAAGCCCCGGCTTTCGGAGTGCTCGGACCCGTGGTCGCGTGGAACGAGTCTTCACACCAGATCGATCTGAAGGGTCCACGACACCGAGCGGTCCTCGCTCGTCTCGTCGTCGCCCGCGGACGTGTTGTTCCCGTGGACGTGATTGTCGACGACCTCTGGGTCGATCCTCCGTCCGGCGCTACCAGCGCAATACGTACGTTCGTTTCCGCATTGAGGCGTGCGCTCGAACCGGATCGCGCGCCGCGAAAGAAGCCGAAAGTCATTGTCACCGAAGGGCCCGGTTACGCCTTTCATGCAGCACCCGACGCGGTCGACGCTTGGGAATTCGAAAGACTGGTGCGAGAAGCCGCAGATTCGACGCCGGCGCAATCACTCGAACTGCTCCGAACCGCGCTGCAGCTGTGGAGAGGGCCGGCCTACGCGGAGTTCGCCGACGAGCCTTGGGCCCGAACGGAGCGATCACGCTTGGAGGAACTGCGTCTGACTGCCGTCGAACGCTTGGCATCCGCGCAGCTCGATCTCGGGCGAGCTGCCGAAGCGATTCCCGATCTGGATGCCCACGTGACGGAACACCCTTGGCGCGAGGAGGGTTGGCGACTACTCGCTCTGGCGCTGTACCGGTCCGATCGTCAAGGCGATGCTCTGGCAGTCCTACGTCGCGCACGGAAGTTACTCGCCGAAGAGTTGGGCATCGACCCTGGTCCACGACTGAACGACCTCGAGTCCGACATTCTCCGCCGGGAAACCCGCCTGGATCCTGTAGGGGCAGAACAGATCTTCAGTCAGGTTTCGGCAGCGTACGACCGGACCGTAGCGGCAGGATCGAAATCGAGATTGGAGTCAACCGTCGGCCTCCTCCGAAGTTTGGCAGTTGCGGGCGGAAGCGGACTCGAGACTGCCCGAAACCAACGACTGACAATCATCGGCGCCGCTGAACAATTGGACGACGTCGAACTCACCGCGCGGATCGTCGGCAATTACGACGTGCCCGGGATCTGGACGCGATCCGACGATCCTCGGCAGGCTACGCAGATCGTCGAGGCCGCTCAGCGCACTCTCGATCGACTTCCGGCCGGCAACGAACCCGCTCGGGCGAGACTGTTGGCGACAATCGCACTCGAATCGCGCGGACTGCCCGGTCATCACGGTCTCGAATGTGCCCGTGCCGCAGTACAGATCGGTCGCGCTCTCGACGATCCAGGGCTCCTGGCCTTCGCTCTGAACGGATTGTTCATGCAGACGTTCTGGACTAACGGTCTGGCCTCCGAGCGCGACGACATCGGCCGTGAACTGGTCGACCTCGCCATTCGACACGGCCTGGCTACCTTCGAGATCCTCGGCCATCTGATCCGCATGCAAGCCCTCAGCGCCCTTGGGCAATTCGATGCAGCCGAGCTACATTCCGAGACGGTTGATCGATTGGCCGGACGTCACGAACGCCCGTTGGCAGCGGTGTTCACCACCTGGTTTCGCGCTATGCGTACTGCCGCTGCCGGCGCGGAGGCCGCGCACTGCGAGAAGCTGTACGAAGCTGCGGCGGTCAATCTTTCCGATGCCGGCATGCCGGGTCTCGCGGACGGCATACTCCCTCTCGCAATTCTCGCCCTCCGCGTATGGCGGGGACTGCCGGCGATTTTCGACCCGACCACGCAGTGGGGCCCCTACGAACCCTGGGCCCGGCCACACCTGCTCATCGCACAGGGGCAGACGAACGAAGCAGCGAAGGCCGTCGAGGCATTGCCGGACCCGCCCGAAGACCTACTCTCCGAGGCACTGTGGTGCTTGACTGCCGCAGCGGCGACTGCAGTCGGCGACCATCGAGTCAAGGAGCGTGCGCGAGCGGCGCTCCTACCTGCCGCCGCCGAAATAGCCGGCGCCGGAAGCGGAATGCTCACCGTGGGACCCGTCTCGCACTACCTGGCCGAATTGGAGCAGGGCTGAACCGTCAGGTGAATGCAATCACCGTCTCACCCCACGCCTCCCGGATCTCGCGGTCGAGATCAGCGACGACGGCATCGCGTTTGTCGATCAACAGTGTCGAGCGTGTGTCGGTGTCGTAAGTGGGCCACCCCGGGTCCGCACCCAGTTCGCGATCGTCCCCGGCGTCGTAATCGCCTGCAGCTCTGGCAAAGTCCAACCACCTCGCCTGCATGCGCTCAGAGACATGACGCGCCGCGCTCAAGCCACCCAACTTGTAGGTGATGTCTCGTGCCCCGTGGTTGATGTTGCCGAAGACGTAGGCAAGTTCGGTGCCGTGGGTCGCACCGATCTTCAGCGCCTTGAGCATCGGCGGCGCGTAGTCGAAGCGATACAACCACGTCGGCGCAACCTTGCTGTGCGCCTCGGCGATCCACAACGTAGGCAGCCGGAATCCGAAATCACGGGTCAAACCGAGACCGGCGCCCAGCTTGGACAGTCCCGAATACGCGCCTTCGATTTGAGAATGATCCGGTAGCTCGAGTCCTGGATGCTCGTCGGCGATCTCCGCGAACATCGACGTGATCACGACGGGATCGATCGGCATCAACGGCGACTTCATCATCCGGAAGAGCGAAGATTCGTCCTTGTTGGTTCCGATGATCAGCGGAATCGGGTGTGCATTGCCGTGACGGAACGCGCGCACCGGGTAGTCAGGGAGCAGATCACCGTCGACGATCGGCGCGAACGCCAAAGTGCCAGGCGTCTCCTGGGGGACGCGAGCAAACAGTTCGTCTGACGGCCCGATCAAGTCTTCGGCAGACGTGGACCGCAACAGACCCAGATCGCTTCCGCCGCTGAAGATCTCGAGAAACAGCTTCGCGACGATCTCACCACGTTCACTACCGTACACCGAAGTGGCGGGCGAACTTTCGGCAATAGCGCGATGAAACAGGCCGCGAGCGGACGGGACGGTCATCAGCGTCGTCACCGCGCCGCCACCTGCCGACTCGCCGAACAACGTCACTTTGTCGGGATCGCCACCGAAAGCCGCGATGTTGCCTTGAACCCATTGCAGCGCTGCAATCATGTCGCGGAGAGCGACATTGGGCTCGAAGGTATGTTCACTCGAATTGAAGGACGAGAAATCGACGAAGCCGAACACACCGATGCGGTAGTTGATCGAGACGACGACAACGTCGCCGTTCTCAGCCAATGTGGTTGCGTCGAAAAGTGGTTGGCTGGACGCTCCGCGGAAATACGCTCCGCCGTGAATCCAGACCATCACCGGTTTACCCGGCGCATCAGAACCGACGGGGCCCGGTGCCCACACGTTGAGGAACAGGCAGTCTTCGTCCATCGGAACGTTCTCACCGAGCGGGATCATCGCGAGTCGACTTTGCGGCTCACACGGCCCGAATTCTGTTGCGTCCTGGACCTCGGTCCATGGCTTCGGCGGAACCGGCGCGCGAAATCGCAGCGGACCGACCGGAGGTGCCGCGTAACGAATCCCCTTCCAACTCGACACCGAGCCTTCCGTCGATCCTCGAACCGGCCCGTACGTTGTCTCGACTACCGGCGCTTCGCTGGGTGTGATCGTCATTCGATTTCTCCTCGAAAACAAGTTGCTACTTCGACAGGGCTTCGACAACGTGCGAGAGTTCCAATGCTGCCAGCATCAGGAACAAAACGGTCATGATTGCTGCATTGTGGCGGATCAGAGTGCTTTTGGTGGCGCTCAGTGCATCGGTCACCTTCGCCGAGGGCACGGCAGCCAATGCTGACAGCACGATCAAAGCGATGGACGCCGCTACCGCGAACAGAACGGAGTACGCGACCACTGATACCCAGCCGAGGTGCCCGCCACCGATGATCGAACCTGCCTTGAGTTCGAGCGGCAGGTTCTTCGCGTTGGGTACGGTCAACAACAGTCCCAGAACCGCAGCTTTGGCCGGTTGCATCGAGTCGATCTGCGCCAGCCACGACGGCATCGCCGGCTCGGCATCGTCTTTCGGACGGCCACGCCAACTCGAGTACGCGAGCGCCAGAAAACCGACAGTGAACACGACGGCGAACACCGTCTGGACGGTATGCGCGCTGCCACTGGACTTCGATTCCACTCCGGTGGTCGAGAGTGCCGTCGCTGCTGTAATCGCTGCCGCGGCCAGCACGATGCTCGCGGTGTACGCGAATGCATTTGCCTTCGCCCGAGTGGACAGCAGGATCGCGATGATCGCAACCAGAGGAATCGGGCTGATGACGACGCCGGTGGCGAGTGGGATGAGCTGCGCAGTAATCGATTCCATTTCTGCGACCGTACAAGCGGCCAATCCGGCCATTGGCGAAACGTTCG
This sequence comes from uncultured Rhodococcus sp., assembly GCF_963525155.1. Classification (NCBI taxonomy): domain Bacteria; kingdom Bacillati; phylum Actinomycetota; class Actinomycetes; order Mycobacteriales; family Nocardiaceae; genus Rhodococcus; species uncultured Rhodococcus sp. The sequence goes on along the minus strand of NZ_CAURKP010000060.1, from coordinate 16,837 downwards.
GCCTCCACGACATCGCCACTCACGGTGTCACAGAAGCACGGCTGTGAGGACCACCCGGTCTTCCTCTTCGACAAGTTCGAGGGACGTTACCGTACCGGCGAGCGATTCAAGCCCGATCCCTGAGTCCCGTGCCACCGGCATCCGACCCGGCGAACTGATCCGCACTACTACCGCCCGAGCATCGGCGAGTGTCACCTCGAGGAAGACGGGCCCTCCTGCACCGTGTTTCACGGCGTTGGTCAGGCCCTCCGACAGGATCTCCACCACGCTGTCGAGCCGAGCGGAGCCGGAACCGATCACCGCCCAGACTTCGTCGTCGACGTGACTGACGACCGGCATTGCGTAGCGCCACACCGTGACAAGATCATCGATACGCTTTCGGGCATCGGAGTCAGCCGGCTGATCGGATGACGCAGACAGGTCGCTTTCCAAGCCGTCGAGAATGTGGGCAATGGTTGCCGCAACATCGACTGGGCGACCGGCAACGGCGCCCGAAGACCATGCGGCCGCTACGAGTTCGCCCTGCACCGACGAGTGCAACAACCTGGCCAGTCCGCGTCGGGTGTGCATGAGCTCGGCATGGATACGAGCTGCATCGAGCGCTTGCCGGCTCAGGGCGCTGCGGAGTTGACGCTCCTCGTCCTGACGCTGCGTATCCGCAGCCCTGATCAGACAGACGGACAGCGCAACCAACGGGTAGACGGCCATCGACGAGAGATAGAAAGTCGGGGTACGGCCGAACACCGTCAGGAGCAGCCACGTCGCGGTACTGCTGATCAACGCACTCGCGCAGTACACCGCAGAAAGAGTCGCGATCCGTCTCAGAGGGCCGTCTCCGCTGCTGACAACTCGGCGAGCGCACGCATTGCCACCGACGAAGAGCCAGAAACCGACGCCGAGCTGGACCGCCGTGAACGTCACGCCGTAAGTCGTAAGCAGGTAGACGGTCACCAGTGCCGTGTACGCGAACACCGGTACGTACAGTGGCGCCGGTTCAACACTGCGTACGACGCCGATCAGTCGATCTCTCGCCGTCAGCCGCACAGTCGGCGTCGGTGATTCGATCGGGGGAATCTCCCGGAACAGTCGATGACTCATCGGGCGAACCACGTCGTCGGAGATTCGCTTCAAGAGAGCTGCTCCTCGCACGCCCTCGAGTTCCGTTTCAGCAACCGCGTGCATGACCGTCTCGATACTGCGCTCGAGCTCTCGCCGACACTGCGCACGGGTTTGGTCGAGGCGGAATCGATCCCGGGTCTGTTGTAGTTGGACGGCGGCCCCGGCAACCTTCAAACTCCGTTGCAGCGCGAGGCGGTCGCGGAGAGCGCTTACCAGTACGGCGGTCAACGACAAGAAGACAACGCTGCACACGACGTTGAGTGCCACCCGGACGAGCATCGGTCTGGGGTCGACGGGGAGTTCGAGCGCGTGGGTGATCGCGTCGAGGACGAACGGGCGGATCGCGCCGATCATTGCGAACAGGGCCAGGGCTGCGAGCCGCGATCGGTGCGCTGCAAGAACAGCCCTCGCCATCAGCAGCATCACACCGACAACGCAGTGGGTCGCGAAGGCGCCGACTGCCATCACGCCTACTTCGCGCACCCCGGTACACAGGTAGTAGTTGGCCATCACGGTCACCGCGAACGGCAGCGTCAGAATCCAGGACCACTTGGTGACGATGTTCCGATCACCGAGTCGAAGCCACCACTCGCGCGGGTTCACACCGAGTCGGTCACTTCGGGCACACCGAAATGGCGGATGAAGATACTCGCAGCAAGCACTCGCGGATTGGTGGACGAATCGTGCGTCAATCCCAGGCTCTCGAGAGTGCGCGCGATGAGCTTCTCCACACCTCGGATCGAGGACCCACGATGCGCTGCGATTGCGCTGTTCGACCACCCGAGCGAGATGTAACGCAGAAGATCGAGCTGTGATCTGGTGAGGCTCGACAAGGCGGAGTCCGGATCACTCCCGAGCGCCGGTGGCTCGGTTTCCGTCAACGCGGCCTCCACTACGCCGATCAACTGATCCGCCGACTGGACAGCCGCCTTGTCCACGAACAGCGATTTCGGCGGCACACCCGCAGAACCTGGCGCTGTCGATGCGTTGGGGTAGTTCGTCAGGAACACGATCGCGCAATGCGGAGCCTTCACGGTGACGATGTTCGCGAGATCGACGCCGTTCGGCCGCACGCCAAGGTCGATGTCCGTGACCAAGAGGTCAGGATCGAATCCGTCGAACTCCGTGAGCGCTTCGACCGCCGATCCGGCCGTATGGACCACGAACCCGGCGTGTGTGAGCGTGTCACCGACGAGCGCACGCATCAGTGGTTGGTCTTCCACCACCAACACCCGTCGCACCCACTGGCTGGTCTCCATGACCAGAGATTAACCGTTGGGAGAGTGCGTATTCGACCGAGCAGGTGGTGACGGATTCCGAGTAACACGGCAGTTATCAACCATGCGGGTTCCAAGCATTTCGCCCGATATGTCCCAAGCGTCGGAGCGCAGGGTGTTCCGAGTACACACCCCTTCGACCATCAGGACGGGCCATGACCGCACCGATCACCCCGAAGAACACCGCAGTACGACGAGCCACTTTGCTGGCAGTATGCGTGAGCACCGCAATGCTCATGCTCGACATCGCCGTCGTCAACACCGCCCTGCCGTCGATCGCATCCGATCTCGATACCGGAGTCAGCGCCCTGCAATGGGTGATCGACGCGTACACGCTGGCATTGGCGACGGTGGTTCTCAGCGCCGGATCGTGGGCAGACCGACGGGGTCGACGCCATGTTTTCGTCATCGGCATTCTGTGGTTCACCACGGCATCTCTGTTCTGCGCTCTGGCGCCGAACATCTGGGTGCTCGACCTCGCGCGGGCCGCTCAGGGTATCGGCGGTGCCGTACTCTTCGCCTGCTCACTTGCCTTGCTGGCGGACGTGTTCGAGAAGGGTCCCCAGCGCGCGACTGCTCTGGCTGCATACGGCGCCACGATCGGGGGCGCGTTTGCCGTCGGCCCACTGGTGGGCGGGTTGCTCACCGAGTTGTTGGATTGGCGCGCAATCTTTTTGATCAACGTTCCGATCGGGTTGATCACACTGGCGATGACGGTGCGGTGGGTTCCCGAGTCACGCGATCCTCGACCTCGCGGCGCGGACGTGCCCGGGCAGATTCTGGTGTCCACCGGCCTGGCAGCTCTGGTGTTCGGTTTGTTACGCGGTAACGAGGATGGGTGGTTCGAGCCGCAGCCGATGATCGCCGCGGTGATCGCCGCGGCCGCCATGATCGGTTTCTCCCTGCACGAGCTTCGTACCACCGAGCCCATGCTGCCCCCGCATCTGCTCGCCAATCGGGCCTTCGCCGGAGCGCAGATCGCAGCGTTCTCGATCTCCGCCTCCCTGTTCGCGGTGTTCGTCTACACGACCATCTACCTGCAGAACGTGCTGCATCTGTCTCCCGTGGACGCCGGCCTGGTGTATCTACCGGCGACGATAGCGATGTTCGTCGTCGCGGGCGCCACCGCGAAATTGGACGGACGCATCCCCGTCTCGGTCTCGTTGACGTGCTCGCTTCTACTCGTCTCGGTGGGGCTGGTCATGATGACCGTCGTCGACGTGACCAGTTCGCCGTACGCGATACTTCCCGGATTTGTTGTCGCGTGCGTGGGGGCCGGGGTGTTCAACCCCGTCATGAGTGGGTTGATTCTGGGCGAAAGCACTTCGAACCATTCCGGATTGGCCGCAGGGATCAACGACGCGTTCCGGCAGACCGGCATCGCAGTCGGGGTTGCCGTGCTCGGCGCCTTCCTTCCGGCGCAGTCGATGCTGCCCGGCGGATCACCGGACGAGTTTGTCGGTGGACTTCGGTTGGCACTGTTTGTCGCAGCCTTCATCGCAGCTCTCGGTGCGTTGGTCTGTGCGGCGACGCTGCGCACTACCAGCGTCAACCAGACTCTTTCCGAGGAATCCGAGCAGATGTTGACGAGAACTAGTTGACCGTTTTGTCCTGCATGTATGAATTTCGCTCCTTAGAATCGAACCGTCCTGCATCCGCAGGTACGAGGGGAAACGGATGATCTATCGACTGCTCGGGCCGTTGGAGGTCGCACGGGGTCCGGCGACGAGCGACGTGATCGATCTGGGCCCTCGAAAACAACGAACGGTCCTTGCCGTTCTACTGCTCAACCGTGGTCGCGTCGTCTCCACCGACCGGCTGATCGATGCTCTCTGGCACGACGACGCACCGGCGAGTGCGATGGCAAGCATCCAGGCATACATCTCCAACCTGCGCCGAGCACTACGCGTCGAAACCGGTACGGCGTCACCGATAGTGCGTCAATCGCCGGGCTATGTCCTCGAGGTCGCTCCGGCAGACGTCGATCTGTCGGTGTTTCTCGACGACGCCGAAACGGCGCGACAACACGCTGAGAACGAACGGTGGCAGGAGGCTTTGACGACCGCTGACCGTGCCCTCGCCTCGGTCCGGGGGCAGCTTCTGGACGACCTGAACGACGCGCACTGGGTGGAGGTGGAAGCCGCAGCCTTCGAGGAAGTGCGGACCGAGTGCCGGGAGACCCGGATAACGGCGCTTCTGGCTCTCGGGCGCCTGGCACCCGCGCTGGTCGAAGCTGCTCAACTCTGTGGCGAGTACCCGTTCCGCGACCGGACCTGCTGGCTGCGAATGGTTGCCCTGCATCGGGCGGGCAGGTCACCGGAAGCCTTGGAACAGTTTCGATTACACGCGTCTCGGCTCGACGCCGAGCTGGGACTGGAGCCCGGCGGGGAGCTGACAGCATTGCAAGGCTCGATCCTGCGCCACGAACCCGGCCTGGCCGCCTGGCCGCGCACTCCGGGATGGACGGGGGCCGAACAAGTTTCGGTCCCGGCTTCTCCCCCAGCCGTAGCAGCGATGCCCGAGACGGATTCCTCACGCTTGTTCGTCGGGCGCGACGCTCAGACGATTGTCGCCGACAAGATGCTCGACGACGTTCGCCGTGGCTCGCCTCGCTGGTTGATCTTGACCGGCCCCGCCGGCATCGGCAAGACACGATTCGCCGAGGAGTGATCGTCGAGAACAACGTCCATTCGAGGAGCCACCGTCTGGGCACGTTGCCCGGAGGACGACGGAACGCCGCCGTGGTGGCCGATCCGCCGACTGGTTCGGGAACTCGGAGCCGACGCCGATTTCGTACTGACGCCGCCGACGGACATCGATCCGGACGAAGCGAGATTTGCCGTCTACGAACGGGTTCGCACCACCATCGAAGCTGCGGCGAAAGATGCACTGTTGACCGTCGTCATCGACGACATTCAATGGGCCGATCCCACATCCCTTCGTTGCCTGACCTACCTGGTCGGCGCAATGACCAGTGCCAGAGTCTGGTTCGTGTCGACGCTCCGAGACTCGGAAGTCGGGCCGGCAGTGCGCAAGTTCGAAGAAGCCGTACTCCACGGCGAAGGAAACCGAACCATGATTGTGCCGGCGCTCGCGCAGGGCGAGGTTGCAACACTCGCAAGGTGCGTCTCCGGGGACACGCTCGACGACGCGGAGGCGCGAACCCTGGCGGAACGAACCGGCGGCAACCCGCTGTTCGTCTCGGAGTACGCCAGGCTTCCCCGGAACGAGCGACTGGGCGACGGCATCCCCGTCGCCGTTCGATCTGTCCTCGGTCGACGGCTTGCCGCAGTCGAACCGGCAGTGTTGCAAGATCTTCGGGTTGCCGCAGTTATCGGCGACGCCATCGAGGTGTACACGCTGGCCGCAGCCACCCGTCTCGACGTCGACACTCTCGCCGACCATCTCGACGCGGCTGCTGATGAACGAATCATCGTCGCGGACTCGGCAAACGGCGGTTACGTCTTTGCTCACGGCCTTCTCCGAGACGAAGTCCTCGAAGCGATACCCACGCTTCGTCGCCAGCGGATACATGCCCGAGTTGCCGAAGTGCTCGAAAATTCCTCCGATCCGGACCGGCTGAGCCGCCGCGCGCAACATCTGATGTCGGCACTTCCCCTGGTCGATCCACTCGTCGTTCTGGAGGCATGCACGGCTGCAGCGCAGGATGCGACCGATCGGTGGAGTTCGGAGACCGCGGCCGAGTGGTGGGAGGCAGCTGTCCGCGCATTCGACTCACTTCCGGTGTCCCAGCAATCCGCTGACGATCGGGACGACCTGCTGGTGGCCAGAGTCGAGGCCCTCGCCCGCGCAGGTCGAGGGCAGACAGTTCTCGACGTCGTCAATGCCGGTCTCCTCGAGGCTGTTCGGGAGGGGCGGACCTCCGCCGTCGGACGATTGGCAGGCGCATTACTTCGGGCCGCCGGTGCGTGGCCGTGGGTTTCCTACGGTATCGATCCGGGACCACTGCTCGAACGGCTCGCGGCGGTCGAGCCCTTGGTCGAGAACGACAGGTCAGCTCACGCACGGGTTCTTGCTGCGCTGGCGGTGGGAAGTTGCTACCACCCCGAAGCCGAGATCCCGAATCGATGGAGCGCCCGTGCTCTCGACATCGCCCGCGAACTCGACGATCCGGATGTGATCGCGGACGCGCTGCTCGGACGGATTCTGCTTTTCTCCGGAGTCGCGGTGCACAGCGCGGAGTCCATGCGCCTACTGCGCGAGCTTTTCGAACTGCCGCACCAACAATCGCGTGTCGACAGCGTCGTCGCACACGCCGTCGCGAGCATGACGGAGATGAATCTGGCCAATGTCGATGCTGCCGTCAAACACGTCAGGCAGGGGATCATCGGCTGCGAGCTACTGAGACTCCCGGTGGTTCGGGTCCAATTACGCTGGATGGAAGCAACTCTCGCCGAATGGTACGGAGACTTCGCGCAAGCCCGCCGGCAGTACGAGACGGCCAGGCAGATCCATCTGCAAACGGAGTTGTACACGGCTGGCAGCGCAGATCTGGCGTTCAACACTCTGGAATGGGAGCGAGGTGCGTTGGCCGAATCTGATCCCGGTGTCGTGGAACCTGATTCGTGGACCATCGCCATCGACGCCGCCCGAGGCGAGCGCGAGGCCACTTCCGAAGGCATCAAGAAGTGGCTGATCAATCGCGGGCCACAGACGTGGACGACATTGGGACACCAGACGCTACTTGCACGCGTCGTGGCAGATCTGGAACTGGTCGAATACGCCGACGCGTTCATCGACCTACTCTCGCCACACACCGGCTGCATCGCAACGGTGGGCCATGTCGGTGAACTGGGCTCGGTCGCCGAAGCCTCCGCTCGTCTGCACGCGCTTCTCGGTCACGTCGAGCAGGCATCGACTCTCCTGGATCAGGCCGAGAAGATCGCCACTGGCTCCGGTGGAGCACCAACACTGCTGCGCTGTCGACTGCTTCGGGCGCAGCTTCGAGAGCCGTCCGCCGAACGTGAACGGGAGCTGACGGAAGTGGCGGCCGAATCGGAGACACTCGGCATGCGGGGCGTAGCTGAACGAGCGCGATCGACATAGCCCTGAACTGCGAGAATGCGCTTGGATAAAACTTGGATCCGCTCGGGATACATACGTCAAGAACCACCCAAGCCTGTTCGGACATCCTTCCCTTGACCGAAAGACGGATGAGGAAAGGAAGACCATGAACCTTCAAACCCCCACGCTCGACGCCGCGGTCGAATCACTGCGCGCAGAGGTGACCGGCTCCGTTTCCCTGCCTGGTGAAACGGGATACGAGTTGGCGATTCCGTGGAATGCAGCGGTTCCCGTCGCGCCTGGCGCTGTGGTGGCAGTCGAGAGCGCGCAAGACATTGCCGCAACGGTGCGATTCGCGGCGAAGTTGGGTCTGCGCGTCGGTGTTCAGCGCACCGGCCACGGCGCGGTCCCTCTCGGCAGTGACGTTCTCCTCGTCCACACCGGCAGGCTCACGGAGTGCGTCGTCGACCCCGAAAACCGCACTGCCCGAATCGGCGCGGGCTTGATCTGGCAGGACGTCATCGACGCTGCCGCACCCCACGGCTTGGCGCCACTGGCAGGTTCTTCACCCACGGTCGGAGTCGCCGGCTTCCTCACCGGCGCCGGCATCGGCCCGATGGTGCGCACGTACGGGCTGTCGTCGGATCACGTTCGTTCGTTCGACATCGTCACCGGCAGTGGCGAACTCATTCATGTCACCCCCGACGAACATGCCGAATTGTTCTGGGGGCTACGCGGCGGCAAGGCCACACTGGGCATTGTCACAGCCATCGAGATCGACCTACTACCGGTCACCCACTTCTACGGCGGTGCACTCTATTTCGACGGCGCAGATGCAAGTGCGGTCGCGCACGCCTGGCTGGACTGGGGCGCCGACCTGCCTGAGCACAGCTCGACCTCTCTTGCCTTTCTGCAACTTCCACCCCTTCCACAGGTTCCGCCACCGCTGGCCGGCAGGCTCACCGTCGCGGTCAGATTCGCAAGTCTTGCCGAGGAATCCGATGCCAAGTCACTGATCGACCGAATCCGTTCAATCGCAACACCCTTGATCGACGCAGTCGGTGTGCTGCCTTATGCCGCCCTCGGGGCAGTGCACGCCGATCCCGTCGACCCGATGCCGACGCACGAATCCACGGCATTGACCAACGAGCTGTCACACGAGGCCGTCGACGCACTGCTCGCCGCTGCCGGCCCCGGATCCGGTTCACCCCAAACCGTCGTCGAATTACGTCTCCTCGGGGGCGCCCTCGCACGGGAACCTGAGCACCGCAGCGCCTTCTGCCATCGGGACGCTGCCTTCTCGCTGTTCACCGTCGGAGTTCTTGCCCCACCGATGGTCGACGCGGTAGTCCCGCACGCCGAGACTCTCGGACGAACGATGGCGCCATGGACGAACGGGCATGCACTGCCCAACTTCGCGCCGAGCGTCGACCCGGAGAAGATCGCCCGCACCTACGACGAGGACACCGCTCACTGGCTGAGCGCTTTGGCGGACACGCATGATCCGCAGGGAGTCCTGGCCGTCGGTCAGGTCATGCGCCGGATCGCCTGAACTTCGCCAACTCTCGCAACCGGACCAGATCCCAGGCGTGCCGGGGGCGACGGATGCCCGGTCGATCTCGGGGGACTCTGACCCTCAGCGCCTGCGGACTGACCGTGCATCTGACCGGAGTTGGCATCACCAGCGCCTCGCCGTCGACGCCGACCGGAATCTCGTCGGTGTCGGCGTCGACGATCACCTCGAATCCGGTGCCCTGAGCCAGACCGTGTTGATGCGCCCGATGGAGCAACCCGATGGCCTGACGGGCACTGCTGACGGAGATCGCGACGATTCCGAGAGTGCCCCGGTCCAATCGCGGCCGATGACCGAGCCCCGCCAGGTCGTTCATCTCGTACGGGCCGTTGCTGACCAGCACAGCCTGTGGACCCACCGCGGACACGCTCGGGGAGCGCGCGGTCAACACCGCTCCGGCACGTCCGGCGAGGAGATCCGGGAGCATCTGCAAGAAGGTGCTGGTCTTGGCGTCGCGGTACTCCGGACTCTGGACTACCTCGGCGTACGCCCCGAACGATGCGTTGTTGACGAAAGTTCGACCGCCGACATTTCCCAGATCCACCGTGACCTCGACGCCATCGACGAGCGCGTCGAGGCACCGAGACGGATCCTCGAGATCGAGCCCCAGATCCGCGGCGAAGTGGTTGCGCGTTCCCGCGCTGACGACGAGGAAGGGCAGGTCGTGTTCGGCCGCGACAGCAGCAACCAGTGCCTGTGTTCCGTCGCCACCGGCCACACCGAGTAGGTCGGCGCCGTCCGCGACCGCCTGCCTGGCCAAGGCCGTCACGTCGATCTTCTCGGGCCCCTCGAGCAGTGCGACCGTGGCCCCCCGTTCCTCGGCCTTGCGTTTCAAGTCGAACTTCTCGACCTTGCCACCACCGGAGTTCGGGTTCATCACGAAGAACGGCTTGACGGGCGGCGGTGCCGGTCGCTCGACAACCGGCAATTCCTTCTCCTCCCCCGCCAAGGCGGTGCGAGCGCAGATACCGGCTACGACGAACAACCCGATCGCGAGCAGCACCACCCACAGGAGTCGTTCTCGGACCAGGAAGGTGAGCACCACGATCGGGGTCAGTACCACCACCGCCAACGAGATCCAGCGGAGGAATCCGCGGGTGGTCAGAAACCAGTACACGGCTACGACGCACACGACCACCCCACCGATCCCCAGGATCAGCATGGTCAAGGCTTTCAGTCCGGCGAAGATCAGGAGCACCGCGACTGCAAGAACCAGGGCCGCGAAGGCTGCGCGCGCCAACCAACTCTGTTTCGACGAGGGCCGATCCGTGTGGGCAGAGGTCGTCATCGAGCCACCTCCCCGCGATTGTCATTTCGGCCGGTACTTCGACGCTATCCCTTCGAAGCAGGCCAGTCACCTACCGGCAAGAATCTCGCGATCGCGCACTGCTACTTTATGACGACACCTCGTCATAAAAAGGAGTAACCGTGACAACACCGACGTCCGAAGCGTGGGAATCCGCCGAAGGAACCCTGACCGGCATTCGGAAAGCCGGACTCCACGGACTGCGTTGGACGGCCTGGTTGGCCGGCGCGACAGGTCTCGCACAGTTGGTGTCGATCGGGCTGAACTTCACCGACACTGTCAGCGGAATCGTTCCGGCCACGTACCCGCCTGTAGATGTGGCGTGCAGCGTCGTCGCGCTCGTTCTTCTGGTCGGCCTGCTTGTCGGCCGCCCCAACGGTCCCGCGATGTTGTCGAGTCTCGCCCTCCTCATGGCCATGCTGATGGCGCCCACCCTTCACAAACATGCACCCGAGTCGCTCTGGCTGGCGGCGGCACACGCCGTCTCGGTCGTCGCCGTCATCACGCTGTCCGTGATGACTTCGCGGTTCTCCAGTGCCGAGTTGGATCGGTCGTGACACCGGATTCCCCCCTCTCGCTTGCAGCTGAGGAATGGATCACTGATCTCACTACCGCGGAGATGGAGCGATTGCGCAAACGCACGACGCTCACACTCGCCGAAGAACAAGAGGTCTGCCGATCCGTACGCTCGATCGCGCAGCAGATGATGCTCGCACCCGTCTCGATGTGGCAAGGTGATCCGCGCCTTGTTGCGGACCTGTTCGACCTCCCCGTGACCGTCAATCAGACCCAGGAGGATCGACCATGCCGAAGTTGACCGGTGGTGCGACGACCGCAGAGCACAAAATCGCCACCCGAGAAGCCATGTTGGACGCATTCATTCGCGAACTTCACGAGCAGGGTTGGCAAAACGTGAAGCTGCAGACCGTGGCCCAGGCGGCCGGCGTCTCGCGGACAGCGGTGTACAACTACTTCCCCGACAAATCCGCGTTGCTGCTCGCCTGGTCCACACGCGAGATGGACAGATTCCTACTCCTGGCCGAGCGTGAACTCGCGGACCGCGAGAATCCTGTGGACCGACTCGAAATCCTCGTCAAACTGACACTCGTCGAGTTCTCACTGCAACGATTCACAGGAATCGCGTTGGTCGAATTGTTGTCAGCGCAGGATCGCGAAAGCTTCCTCGAACATATTGTCCCGCTGTCGGTTCTGGTCGAACAGCTCGTCCAGGAAGGTGTCGACGCCGGTGTCTTTGTCGATTCCGATGCTGCCGCATCCGCGCAACTCATCCTCGCCTGCGTGGAAAGCCGACGCCCGATGCTCATGGCCGGCGACCGAGTGGACGCCGTCGTAGCGACCACCGTCCCGTTCATCATGCGCGCGTTGGGCGTTGCGTGGCCGACTTCCCTCGCGGCCGAACCCTCCGATCGCTCTGCTCACGATCGGTAGGATCGCAGATATGCATTTCGACCTCCCGCCCATCGATCAGCAGGCCGAGCGATTGATCGAACTCGGTGTTCACGAGATGGCCGGACTTTCTGCCGGCGATGTCAGGGAGGCCGCAACCGGGCACGGTGATGTCGGACTACTCACCGTGCACGAAAAACTGGCTCCGGCTTCAGTTCTGACTCCGCTGCTCGAGCTCGAGAACAAGCGCGGATTCATAGTCGTCGACATGGCGGACGTCGATTTGTTCGCCCCCACCGAGCAGGCAACGCTGCCCGAAAGCTCATTACATCTGCTCAGTGGAGTCGACCGCGGGGATCACCTGGCCAACTGGAGCCCGGACGAAGCATTGCCCGCAATCGTCGACGCAGACCGTACGCCGCTGACGCTTACCGAAGGCATCCACTGGCTGTTGCAGCGCCCCGACATTCTCGAACGCGGAAAGTGTTTCATGACCATCGGCTCCCGACTGCGCAAACCTGACGGATCCTTCGACACCAGAACTCCCGCCGTGTGGATCAGCAACGGAACCGGTCGCGACGGCAAAGACAACCGCAACGCCCCGAAAGTCGGGTGGTGCTGGTGGGGTAACCGCCACACGTGGTTGGGGTTCGCATCGGCGAGCGACCGGGTACCGCTCCCGAACTAGAGCACGGTGGCGCGGTCGAATCGGTACCGATCCTTCCACGGCATCTCGGCCTCGAGCATTGCAGCGGCAGAGAGTAATTCCGCGTCGCAACCCCATTTCGCCGAGATCATCACGCCGAGTGGAACGCCGTCTTCCGTCCAACCGAGTGGCAGACTGATCGACGGGAAACCGGTTGCATTGGCGACGACGGTGTTTCCTGTGAAAGCGACCATGTCGATCAGTTCGGTCGCGGGGTCTTCGTCGTTGCGCAACTCCCCGATCGCAAGCGGCGGCTTCGTCACAGTCGGAGTGACAACAAGGTCGGCGTCGGCGTAGTCGAGACTCCATCGCCGCGCCCAGGCCTGAACAATACCGATTGCCGCAGCCAGCTCACCCGAAGACACCTCGTTTGCTTGAACTCGCAAGTGCTGCACTATCGGACGCAGAAGGTGTTCGTACTCCTCCGGGATCGGCTTGGTTCCCGCCAAAGACGAGAACATCTTGACGAAAGCATCGATGAAAATGTCATCGCGAGCCTGCGGTCGCTCGAACACGTTGTGGCCCAGCCCCTCCAGCACAGACCCAACCTTCGATACAGCAGCCGAGAGCTGCGCATCCACGGCTCCGCCGGAGACCGATCCGTGAGCAAGAGCGACGGTCAAGGGGCGAGCCCGAACTCCCCCAGCCTGTACGACGAACTCTTCGAACGACTTCGGCCGAGGCGGGTGGATAGTTCCGGCGCCGGGTCGCGTCGCCAGAACGTCCAGCAGCGCAGCGGTATCGCGAACTGTCCGGGCGATCGGCCCCTTGCTCGCAAATCCGAAGTTGTCATGCCCCGCCACGCCCATCGTGATCAAACCGCGGCTCGGCTTGAGGCCGACGACTCCGCACGTACTTGCCGGCGAACGCAACGAACCGGCGGTGTCACTTCCCTGTGCAAACGGCACCAGACCAGCGCCGACGGCGGCAGCAGCGCCGCCACTGCTGCCGGCGGCACTCCGCGTGCGATCGAACGGACTGCGAGCAGGCGGAGCGACTTCCGGCTCGGTGTAACAGGCTGCCCCGAACTCGGGCACCGTCGTCTTACCGATGTCGATCAACCCACCTTCTCGGATCGCCTCGACGATCTCGTCGTCGGCGTCCGGCACGAAGTCGCGAAAGAGCGCCGATCCGAAGGTCGTGCGAATGCCGCGCGTTGCATCGAGGTCTTTGATTGCCGTCGGAACGCCGAACAGCCGCGGAAGGGGCCCGGCGTCCCGCTCGTCCAACCTGCGCTGCGCTTGTTCGGCGAGGGCGACTGCGTGCTCCCCTGCGATCGTCGTGAAGGCGCCGACGTCATCGGAAGTGGTCGCACGGTCGACGAAGTACCTGGTGACTTCGGGAATCGAGACCTGTTTGGCGGCGATCACACCGGCAAGTTCGACGGCGGACAGTTGATGGAGATCGGTCATCGGGCAGCGCTCCTTGGAGGTCGATGGACACTTGTAATTTCGATACGCGTATCGCTATTGTTGTCAGCATGGTATCCGAATCCACCAGCTCTGCAAGGGCTGGTCGACCAAAAGCATTGAGTCACAGACAGATTCTTGATGCCGCGGCAGAGATCGCCGATACGGACGGCCTGGATGCGGTGTCATTTCGAGTGCTCGCCGAACGACTCGGCATATCGCCGATGTCCGTCCACCGCACAACCGGCGGCATCGACGCCTTGAGGCGAGATCTGATCTCGACTCTCGTAGGCGAAGCCGTCTCGTCGATCGACTGGCCGACCGACTGGCGCGGGGTTGCCCGCACGTTCGCCTACGGCCTCCACGACCTCCTGATGCGCCATCCCCTGGTCCTGGAAGCCCATCGGCAGGCATCACTGGAAGCACCCGGGGCCGACGATACCGCCCACCGAGTCGTGAGCGCCCTTTCCTTGGCAGGCCTCGAGGACGAGCAGGCCACGTACGCATACGGCGCGCTGCATGATTTCGTCACCGGACACGTCGCAATTCAATTGGGACGCGGCGCTTTCGACAGCGCACCTGCCGATCGACGCGAGGCATCGGTGTTCGCACTTCATCACGACCCCACCCGAAGGTTCGAGTTCGGAGTCGCCCTCATCCTGGACGGTGTGGCGTCGAACGCGCAGCAAGGAACCACATCATGACGAGCAGCGTGACCACAACCGAAATTCGCGACGCGTCGGGGCGTCGTATCGCATTCTGCGAGTACGGCGATCCGACTGGCCACCCGGTAGTCGTGGCCCACGGATCACCTGGCAGCCGATACGAAGGGCTCTCACTCCACAACGCGTCTTCGACGGCAGGCATCCGGCTGATAGTCCCCGATCGACCCGGCTTCGGACGCACGGATCCGTACACGGACAAGGGATTTCATTCCTGGGACGACGACTACGTCACCCTGGTCGATCACCTCGAGTTGGACTCGGCCACACTGATGGGTTTCTCCGGAGGCGGCGGTTACGCGCTCGCAGTCGCTGCAGCCGTTCCCGAACGAGTCTCGAAACTGGTGCTGGCGTGCGCCATGATCCCCGGGGCACCGCGAGATACTTTGCGACGCAGAATAAAACTGGTATCTGCGTTGTACTTTGCCGCCACCTGGGCTCCCCGTGTGGCCGGCGCAATGCTCGCAGGAACCGGAGTGTTCTCCAAGCTACGCAGCGACTCAGTCTCGATCTGGCCGGCCGCCGATCAGGCCGTCATGACCAACGAGATACATCGCCCCGCCCTCCAGTTGGATTCATCCGAAGGGATCGCACAGGGCGGATCGGCAGGGGTTGTCGACTTGGCTCGGTATCGCCACGAGGTGCCTGGACTCTTCCAATCGATCTCGGTACCAACGGTTTTCCTACACGGAACCGACGACGGAAACGTACCCATCGAAGTGGCCCGCTGGGCACACTCGTTGATTCCCGACTCTCGCTTCGAAGAGATCAACGGAGGCGGCCATCTGTTCGTCGTCGCCGACCCCACTCCACTCCTTCGCGCCCTCGCCTAATTCCCCTTGACTCGAACGCATGTTCGAGTATTCTTGGGGAGGGGATCGGGGGATTCAATGAGCGTCTTGTTGTCGGATGTGGTGTCTGGTTCTGCGGTGGGGTTACGCGGACGGTTGTGGCAGTTGACTGCTGCCGAGTTGCGCGCTGCTGCTGTCGAAGCGAGTGCGGAGATTCTGCGCCTGGAAGCCGTTCGAGTGGCCGTGGTCGACGAACTCTCGTTGCGTTCCGATGATCAGGTGATCGCCAGCCGCGGTGTCGGTTCGTGGTTGGCGGCTAACACGATGCTGCAGGTTCGGGACGGGAAGAAGATCGCCGCCCTGGGTGCAGCTTTGCGGCCGTTTCCGGCGGTCTCGGCTCGGTTCGATGGCGGGGACTGCTCCTTCGAGCATGCCGTGTTGATCGTGGCGTTCTGCGAGTCACCACCGAAAGGCATGCCGGAGGAGGCACTCCCTCGCTGTATCGATTTGTTGTTGGCTGCGGCATCGGGGGTGGAGGCGACGACCACGAAGGTGCGGAACGTGATCGCGACGTTGGAGAGGTTGTTCGAATCGGATGAGATCCCGCCCGCCGAGGATGTCGATCTCAATGAGTTGCGGATCGCGTCAACATTGAATGGTCGGGTGGTGGTGCGTGGGGATTTCGATGCCCTCACCGGGGAAATGTTGTTGTCTGCGTTGTCGAATCTGACGATGCCCACCCCAGCACCCGATGGAACCCCGGATTCTCGGTCCGCAGCGAAGCGGACCGCGGACGGGTTCACCGAACTGATCCGCCGTTATCTCGATTGCGCCAAAACCGGTTTCGATGGTGGGCAACGCCCGCACGTGAACGTGCACATCAACGCACGGGATCTGGCCGAGCACCGAGACTGCGCCGCCTCTTCTGATGGTGAAGAGTCTGCGTCGGATCTTGATGTCGGGCACATGCCCTGGCTCGGACCACTGTCCGTATCGCAGACCAGGCTTCTCGGGTGTGATTGTTTCCTCTCCACCGTGCTGCTCGACGATCACGGCGCGCCGCTCGATGCGAAACCAGGGAAGAGGTTGGTCACCGCCGAACAACGGACTGCGTTGATTGCCCGAGACAGAGGCTGTGCGTTCCCGGGTTGCACATGTGTACCGGCCTGGACTGATGCGCACCACATCCGGCACTGGGCGAACGGCGGCCCGACGGTGATGAACAACCTGGTCCTGCTGTGCCGTTCACATCACCGGCTGATGCACCGCAAATCCGGGTTCGTCGGGAAATGGGAGATTCGGATCGGTGTCGACAACAAACCGTGGTTCATCCCGCCACCCTCGATCGACCCCGGGCAGCTCCCGCGACCGGCGAACACCACCTTCAAAACCTGAGAGGTCAAACCTCTTTGGCGACAACAGAACACGGACCGAGCACCGCATCGAAGGAGACCCCGATGCGGTGCCAACCGGCCGTGACGCTTGATGAAGCTGTGCCCACG
>NZ_CAURKP010000059.1:0-29584 GCF_963525155.1 uncultured Rhodococcus sp. | reverse complement strand
CAGCTCGCTCCGAAGAACTCGGTGCGGGCGTTCGGATCGTCGAGTAGCCAGTACCGCAGCCACGCCGTGCTTGGTCCGCGCATATCGCCGCCGTTGATCGCCGTACCGAAGTGCGTGGCGCCGCGCAGTTCCAGATACTCGGCCGGCACGTGGTCGGCGTCCTCGTACATCGCCCGCACGATCGCCGGCCAAACGATTGCGTCGGCCTGGCCGGCCAGATAGAGAACCGGCTCGTCGATGAGATCGACATCATTGAGCGGGCCTGGCTGGATCGCGACGGCGGTGTCGACGCGGTCGTCGATCGCCGCGTTGATCGCCGCAGACCCGCCCTGCGAGTGCCCCACCGCACCAATGTGTTCCAGGTCGACTTTGCCGAAGAAGACGCTCGACGGGCTGGCCGCCTTGTCCGCGATGAGGTCGATTCCCGACCGCATGGTGATGGCGAAGTTGCTTGCCGGGGTATTGGCGGCGACCACGATGAATCCGTGGCTGGCGTAGTGGCGCAACAAAGAGGTGTACGCACCGGGGAGCACACCGGTCCCGTTGCCCCAGATCACAACAGGGTGCTTCTCGCCGCGCGCGCCGAGCTGGCGCGGGTAGTACAGAGTGTGCACCAGCCCGATCGAGACATTCGGCGTGTACGGCCCTGCACTCGCCCAATCGTGCCCGACGCTCGGGATGCCGGGCGCATCGGCAGCCGCTGTTCCGGCTGCGCCCGTGAGTCCTAGCGTCGCGCACAACGCAACCGCCGCTGCAGCATTCACGAAATGTTTCAGAGACTTTCGCATGAAAGTCAACCTTTCGAAGTTGATCCGGAGTGACGCGTATTACATATTCACGGGAAGGGGACCCGTCGGCTTTGTTTCAGGAAACGGACTATCCCAGAAGTGTTGTGTCTGTGGACAAAATCATCGTTCTCGGTGGACGCCCGGGCGACGCGAATACCCAGAGCGCAAAGTCGAGATCGACTCGGCCTACGGCTTCCGCGCGGATTGCTCGGCACACAGCCGTAGGAAATGTTCGACGATCTGCGTGTTCTGGCCGTCCCTTGCCACGGCTGCGATCTTCCGTGGTGGCAGTTCGGATATCTCGCCCACAGTGCACCCGCGTTCGGATGCTCGCTCGGCACTGGAGAGTTCGAGGATGACAGCACCGATCCCTTCGTACGCGAAATCCGCGAAGGCATCGCGGTGCTGTGACCTCATCACGAATGCGTGGTCGATTCGCGGTTCGATCGACCGCAGATGGCGATAGACGTCGGAAGTTTCGAACCGCGGTGCGACAACCAAGCCGATGCGCATGAGATCTTCGCCGATGAATACCCCGTCCACCGGTGGCGGGGTACCGGGCGGGCAGACGAGCCGCAACTTGTGGTCCGGAAGGCGCACCGTGCGCGTCCCGGGAACACCGGTGGGCGGCGACTCCATTATTGCCACGTCAGCGGTGCCTGCCATGACCGGGTGAATCGCATCGGCCACGGATGACCCCGGCGGATCCGAGATAGTGATCCTCAGGTTCGGCACCTCCGTGCGCAGCGCTCCGAGCAGTACCGCTGCGGGATCGTCCGCAAGGCTCGCTGTCGTGGCAACACTGAGGCGGGGGACTGCTGGCAGTAAGGACTCGCTGTCGACCACTAATCGGTCGAGCGCGGCCAGCGCTTCGCGTGCTGGATCGATGAGATTCCGTCCGCGCGCCGTCAGCGTCGCGCCGGTCCGGCCTCGATTGAAAAGCCGTCCTCCGACGCGTCTTTCGAGCCGCGCAATTGATTGAGAGACGCTCGATGTTCCCGTGAACTGATTTGCCGCTGCCGCCGTGATACTGCCGTGTTCGACGACGGCAAGGAAGTCTTGTAGCTGCCGCGGATCAATTCGCGGGGTTGCGGACTCTCCGAAGTTGCTCATCCAGCGTTCCCCATCCCACCTTCGTCACGTAATCGGCTGGTCGTCTCGATAAACGCTTGTGCCGCAGGCGATGGCGTCGAACCGTGGAACATCCAGATATCACGAGTGAGTGGGGGCCGAGTACGACACAGCACCACACCTTCTCCGACTGTATCGGCGACAGATTCGGGAAGGAAGGCGACGCCGACTCCCGCGCGCACAAGTGGGATCATCGAAGCCACAGAGATAGTCTCCGCAACCACCGCCTCGTCAACAGTGCCTTCGCCCAGGCGTTCCGCCAACAGTCGCCGAGTGACATCGTCACGCGGGCTGGTGATCAATCCGATTCGCAACAGATCCGTCAACGCCGCTACCCCCTCGCCTTCACTTCGTGCGGCGGGCACCAGCGCAACGATTTGTTGCCGGCCGAGAAGGATACGTTCAACACCCTCGTCGAACACCTCGTCCACCCCGAGGCCGATATCAGCCTGACCCGAGGCGACCACCGTTCCGATTCCGTCGGTGTCGTTGCTGAGCATCGTCACCGCAACGTTCGGAAACTTGCTTTTGAACGCACCCAGGGCCGTGGCCGCTGGATCACGCGCCAGTGTTCGCGGACACACGACCGTCAGCCGACCCCGCTGCACGACGTTCAATGGATGCAAAGCGTGATCCAAATCCCGGTATGCCCGAAGTACTTGGGCCGCTGGACCTGTGAGATCGCGACCAGCGTCGGTCAGGGTGACTCCCCGCGAGCCACGGCGGACGAGCGTCAGGCCGCACTCTTTCTCCATCCTGGCCAGAGCCTCCGAGATCGTCGGCTGGCTGACCCCCAGTCCGCGAGCCGCAGCGGAAATGCTGCCCCGATCAGCAAGGGCGAGAAAGTATTCCAGATGACGCCGGTCCATTGAGGGTTCCCTTCTCGTGGCAGTCCTCGCGCGCGCCCGATTTTGCGCCAAGTCAGGCATAGGGAAACCCTATGGCATACCTCTCGAATGTGGCGTAGACGGGAAGAATAATCCCGTGATCTGCTTCACATATGAACGCAGTGAGCAACAACCCGGGGAGCTTCGACCAGAGGCACCCGTCTGCTTTTGTCGAGCACCTATCGCCGCCTGCGAGCACCACGGAAGAGGCGCCGAAATGACCGAAACCATCACCGCAAGTTCGCCATCCGGTGCTACGTCACCCCGTTCTGCGAGGCGGGCACGCTCTGAGCCGAAGCCCGCTCGACAGCGTCGATCCGGTACGCAACTCACCATCAGGGTACGACTGGCCCAGGTCGCGCTGCTTCTGGTCCTACTCGGAGCGTGGCAGCTCGTCGCATCGCAAGGTTGGATCGAGCCAGTTCTGGCCAAAACGCCAGGCGAGGCCTGGAACTACTTCACCGCGGCGGTGCAGTCAGGTGAGATTTCGACGAACTTGCGTGCCACGATGACTGCCGTCGTGATCGCGTGGATCCTCGCCAGCGCAGTCGGGGTGGCGGTAGGGCTCTCTCTCGGACTCCTTCCGACCCTCGAACGCATAATGAGTCCGTTTCTGGATGCGGCGAATGCCATGCCACGTCTTGCGCTGGCGCCTCTGCTTATCGTCATCTTCGGGATCACGATGACGGCGAAGG
Organism: uncultured Rhodococcus sp.; assembly: GCF_963525155.1. Lineage (NCBI taxonomy): Bacteria > Bacillati > Actinomycetota > Actinomycetes > Mycobacteriales > Nocardiaceae > Rhodococcus > uncultured Rhodococcus sp. The sequence goes on along the minus strand of NZ_CAURKP010000059.1, from coordinate 26,083 downwards.
TCGCTCTCGCGTTCACACTCGTCTTCTTCATCGTCTGCTCGAGTGCACGAGCCGGTGTGAAGTCGGTGGACGACGAATGGCTCCGACTATCCACTGTCCTGAATGCCAGTAAGACACAGGTGTTCTGGCACATCCTCCTCCCCGTCGCAACACCTGGCATTTTTGCCGGTCTTCGGTTGGGGCTGATCTATTCGCTACTTGGCGTTGTCGGTTCGGAACTGATCTCGTCACGGGACGGGCTGGGCCAGCTTGTGTCGATCTACTCGGCCCAGTTCCGGATGGAAGCGGTCTACGCGATCCTCATACTTCTCGCAATCGTCGCAGTCGTCCTCAACCAGGCCATGAACTTCGCCGAGCGCTACCTCCTTCGGTGGCAGCCGCCGGCTCGACGATGACAGGAATCATCATGGATACCAAAGTGATTACACCCGCAGTCCAACTCGACGGACTGACGATATCCTTCCCCTCGCCCGACGGGTCGGCGAAAACTGTGGTCGACAATCTCGACCTCACCATCCCTCGCGGACAGTTCGTCAGCCTGGTCGGCAGGAGCGGTTGCGGAAAGACCACTCTGCTCAACGCGCTCGCTGGATTGGTGGACGCGACGGAAGGCAAAACCGAGGTCCTCGGCACAACACCATTCGACGCTCGTTCCCGGATGGGCTTCATGATGGCCCGAGATGCGCTGTTCCCGTGGCGAACAGCGCAGAAGAACGTCGAGTACGGTCTCGAATTAAGGGGAGTACCCAAGGCGGAGAGACGAACTCAATCCGCGCGCTGGCTTGCGGCCGTTCAAATGTCCGAGGCGTCACAGCTGTGGACTTGGCAACTCTCCCAAGGGATGCGCCAGCGTGTCGCGTTGGCCCGAACGTGGGCACTGGATCCGGACATCTTGTTGATGGACGAACCCTTTGCCGCCCTCGATGCGCAAACCCGAGTCGAAGTACAGCGAGAATTCCTCGAGCTTTGGCAATCCCAGGTAAGCCGGACGGTCATCTTCGTAACCCACGACCTCGGCGAAGCCATCTGTCTCTCCGACCGCGTTCTGCTGCTCGGGGCCGGCCGGGTGATCGACGACGTCAGCATTGACATCGAACGCCCCCGCGAACTCGAAACCCTCACCGCCGAACCTCGATACATCGAAATCTTCAACCGGCTGCGTGGTCAGCTCGACCACTGATGTGCCCAGCCAACTCAGCTTGATTTCTGATGCGCCCAGCCATCAAGGAACAGGAATCCCATGAAACTTCGACCTTTTGTCGGCACAGTCATTGCAGCGGCCCTACTGCTTTCCGCGTGTGGAGGGGGAGGGCGTCCGAACGACGGTAGCGTCGCCATCGGGGTCTACCCTGCGAGTGCTTTGTCCCTGCCTGTCTACGTCGCTGTCCAACAAGGAATGTTCGACAAGGAAGGCCTCCACGTCGAGCTCATCGACGGAAAGAACGGGCCCGAACTCATCAGCGGTCTCATCGGCGGTACAACCGATCTCGCGGTCGGTGCACCCGGAACCGTCGTGCCGGCCATAGAGCAAGGGCAGAGTCTGCGGCCACTGTCCCCCTACGGGTCGATCGATCTTGCCATCGCCGTGACGAAAGACAGCGGCATCACCACCATCGAGGATTTGCCCGGCAAGCGGATCGCCATACCGTCACGTGGTGGCGCGGCCGAGCAATTCGTCAATCAGCTTCTCGCAGAGAGAAACATCGACGCCTCCACGGTGCAATTCATCGCAGCGGCACCCACCGCGAGTCAGATACCACTCGCACGAAAGGGCGACATAGATGCCGCCGTTCTCACCGCTGCCAGCCAGGCCGTATTCGATGCTCAAGGAATTCCGATGACGGCGATTACAGAAGTAGACCCGGTGGGCTCTGACGGCGTGAGTTCATACGGCCTGGGCACGGTGCTCGTCACGACAGCCACATTCGCTGAATCCGATGCTGCTGCCCCCGTGTGTGCGGCGCTCGAGGCCGCAGCAGGGTGGATAGCCGATCCTGCGAACGAGCAAGCAGGAGCTCAACTTCTCACCGAGCGAATGAATGTTCCTGCTGACAAAGCCAACCAGGTGTGGGCTTCGCAGAAGAGCCTCTGGCCTGTGCAGATTTCGGCCGACCGATGGACCCAGAACGTCAGATGGGTGAACAACCAGACCTCGGGCAAGTCCGACGCCGACGTTCCTTTCGACCCCCTCTGCTGACCAACGCCCCCATACACAATCCAGTTCGTCTACTACGAAAGAGAAGAAAAGATGACACAACTCGCTGACCAGTCAACACAATCCGAGTCCCAGCACGATCGCCGGCAGCTCACCGAGGCTTGGTCTGCAGTCACCGACAGTCTTGCGACATTCGGTTCGACCGCTGCCGCTACCGGATCGCCGCTGGACAGCGCCGAAGGTGTACGGCACGCACTTCGTCTGTTCGGATACCTCGCCGAGATGAACATCGAGCGCCAAGACGTACTCCGGCCTGAACTCTTCACCCTGATGTCACCGATGCGAAAGTTCTGGGGAGACGGCATCGACGTCGACTACTGGACTGCGATGATCGACCCCAACGAGACATACCGTATTCACGGTAACCGTGGCACAGTGCCGTACGTCGCCGTTCTCGCCAATCGTGTCGGCGCGTCTGGGACCGACCGGGTCGCCGACAACATCGTCATCGACGACAAGGTGTGTGACGCGGACGGCAACTTCGAGATCTTCGTCGCACAAGAGCTGGAGGGGCGCAGCGGCATTCGGCTGGATGAGCGCTGCTTCGACGTAGTAGTGCGTGTGTATCACAAGACGCGTAACGCGGAGATCGATCCTGTTCTCCACATCGAGCGCCTCGGTCCGCCGCCTGGTGCACGCCCCGATCTCGACACGGCGTGGCTGACCCAGCGCCTCACGAAACTTGCTCGTGGCATGGACGTGAGCCTTCGACGCAGTCTTCAGCTCATCGAAACACTCAGTCAGTCTCCCAACGAGATTCGCGTGACCTCGGAGCAGCGAGGGTGGGGAGACTTCTACGGCACCAGCTCCAACCAATACGTTGCCGGCTGGTGGTCACTGAAAGACGCTACTGCCGTAGACATTACATTCACCATCCCCGACTCCACCTACTTCGGAGTGATGCTGTACAACCACTGGTTCGAGTCCTTCGAGTACCGCGACCACACCGTCAACCTCAACGACGCACACTTCGAACGCAATGACGATGGAACGGTGACGATCCGAATCGGGGGAGCAGAAGGCGACAGAAACCGACTGAACCCCTGCAACCACACCGAAGGAATTCTGTTGGCGCGCTGCCTGGAGCCCGCTGAGGATGTCACTTCGCCTCATGTGGAGATCATTCGATGACCGACGAAGTAGACCTGCCGTTGGCAGGTGTCCGAGTAGTGGAGATCGGTCAACTGATCGCAATACCCAGCGCCGGGCAGCAGTTGTCCGATCTCGGCGCCGAGGTCATCAAGCTCGAGCCTCCAGGTGGTGAACCGGCCCGACAAATTGACGCCGACTACGCGCGCGGCATCTTCTACGGGTACAACCGTGGAAAGCGTTCAATCAGCCTCGACCTCAAAGACTCCGCCGATCTGCAGCGAGCTCGGGATCTGATCGCGTCGAGCGACATCTTGCTGCACAATCTTCGCCCGGGAACCCTCGATCGATTGGGATTCTCCTCTGCCGAACTCCAACGCCTGCGACCGGAAATCATCAACGTCTCGGTCAGCGGGTACGGTGCGAAGGGTCCGTCCGCCACCCGCGCGGGGCTCGACATCGCTGCGCAAGCAGAGAGCGGACTGATGTCGGTGACGGGTGAGGCGGATAGCCCGCCACAACGTGTGGGCGCACCGGTCATAGACCATGCAACGAGCTATGTCGTCGCGCAGGCGGCACTGGCAGCGCTACTTCGACGTGAGCGCACCGGCAAAGGATCGTCCGTCCGAGTCTCCCTGCTGGACGTCGCAATCCACTTGCAGACCGCCAACTGGATCGAGTGGCAGGTATCCGGAAAGCCCATGAGTCGCAAAGGGAACGGACAACCAAGCGTCGCACCGGCAGCAGACGTCTTTCGCGCCGCCGACGGCGAGCTGGTGATCAGCGGATACCAACCGCGCGCATGGATCGAACTGTGCAAGGCGATCGACCTACCCGAGTTGGCCGACGACCCGAGGTTCACCACCAACGCGCTGCGTGTGGAAAACCGTGTTGACCTCGTCGCCACGATCGAGAAGCAGCTGTGCCACCGTAGCGCCGCTGAGGCGGTAGAGCATCTCACTGCGGCCGGAGTGGTTGCCGCACTTGTGCGTGACTACGACCAGGTGATCCGCGCCGACGACGTGGTTGCGAACCGTACCTTCATCCCCGGCACCAACGAACATGGCGAACAGTATTTGACGCCTGCCATGCCCTATCGCGCCGAACCTCCGATGGCACGAACTGAACTTTCACAGGTTCCGGCCTTGAACGAGTGGACAACATCGACGCGCTGAATGCGCCGTTCGGGTCGAAATTGACTTTGCACCAACGTAACTGACAAACAGATAGCCATGCACCATCGAGGAGATGTCCAGTGCTGACCACCGCATTTACCGAGACATTCGGAGTTCGCCACCCAATCGTGCAGGGCGGCATGCAATGGGTGGGGAGAGCAGAACTCGTAGCGGCAGTTGCAAACGCCGGCGCGCTCGGCATGCTCACTGCCCTGACACAGCCGACACCTGACGATCTTGCCCGAGAAATATCCCGAACGCGCGAGCTCACCGATCAACCTTTCGGGGTCAACCTCACAATCCTCCCGACGATCACACCTCCGCCCTACGATGAGTATCGCAACGTGATCATCGACTGCGGAGTGAAAGTCGTCGAGACAGCTGGATCGTCTCCCGCGCCCCATCTGCCGCACTTTCACGGCGCAGGCATCAAGGTTCTCCACAAGTGCACCAGCGTCCGCCACGCGGTCAAAGCCCAGGCCCTCGGTGTCGACGGCATCAGCATCGACGGGTTCGAATGTGCCGGGCATCCAGGGGAAGACGACGTACCGGGTCTCGTTCTCATCGCTGCAGCAGCAGAGCGGATCAGCATTCCCATGATCGCGTCCGGCGGATTTTCCGATGGGCGAGGATTAGTGGCGGCCCTCGCGCTCGGCGCCGACGGCATCAACATGGGTACCCGGTTCATGTGCACCGAGGAGTCTCCGATTCACCGCAACATCAAAGAGGCGATAGTCGCTGCCTCGGAGGTCGACACGGAACTGATTTTCAGGTCACTACGCAATACCGCACGGGTAGCACGCAACAGCATCAGCCAAGAAGTTGTCGAAATTCTCTCCAGTGGTGGCAAATTCGAAGACGTTCGACATCTTGTTGCCGGTGCGCGGGGCAGAGCGGTGTTCGACAGCGGCGACCAGGAGGCGGGCATCTGGACAGCTGGGACTGTGCAAGGATTGATTCACGACATACCCACAGTGGGTGAATTGGTGGAACGAATTGTCACAGAGACAGAAGCACTGATTGCCGGACGGCTTGCCGGCCTCCTGGATCCTGTCAGCGCCTGACTACGTCCGAACCCACTGGGCGCTACCGTCGGCCAGTTCTTCGCGAATGCCCCTGCCGTCACACACGACACGCATGCATCGTGTTGTGCCGCAACGATTGCACTCGCACGAGCCGATGCGGCGTCACTGATGGGGTGGGCCGAAGCCAGAAACCGTTCTACTGACGGAAGCAGCAGGCTCCATCTCGCACTCGCCGGCGAAAGGATTGCAGCACTACGACTCTGCGAATTCGCGACAGCGCCCACAACAAGCTCGATCGCGTCACTGCCGCGATGTTCGGGTCCGATCCACCCAAATACACCTACCTTGCCAAAGAGCTCGGAACCGATGTCTTCACACGAAATATCACTCGCGGGCCACGCGAACTCACACCTATCGGCACGTCGCTACACCAGGCACACCTCGTACAAGTCAGCCAGCCGGGCACCTGGAATGACTGCGGACGAATATTTGCAATGCACCAGCGTCACAACAAGTTCAGACCGGTCGACCTGCAGTCCTACGAGGTCGGATGCTTCACCAGAGCGGTCATCGTCGATGAGAACGTCGAACTGTTCCTCCGCACGCAGGTAGGAGGACATGAATGCCTGGATTGACTCCGGTTTGCGTTGTGAGGTCTGCGATTCGACGCGGAAGTTGACGCCGTCCCAATTGATGGCGGTAAGGCGGGACGGGTCGATCGGTGGCAGGTCATGTTGCGGCGCCAGGTATCGGTCACCGTCGATCATGCGGTCACCAGCGAGGAACAGTGTTTGCTTGTTTTTGTTCAACCAAACGGACAGGCGGACTGAGTGACCGCGGCTTGATGTCGTCGCTTCATCCGAGATCGCCTCGAACACAGGGTGTGCGGATTCGATCGTCGCAAAGAGCCCCGACAGAGGCACTTGCCAGAGGGGTGGCACCGCCTTCAGAAACTTCGGCGACCGCAGCGAGCAATCGATGCCCGGATATGTCAATCCGTCCCAGACACAAACGACGATTGGCACTGCACCTGGACCGTTCACTGCAATTCAGCCCATTCCGCCGTCAAGTCCCGGTTTGGCTCCGCTGATCCCGGCCACGATCTTCGCGGTAGACGTCGGACAGCGCGTCGCCCGGATAATATTCAGATTCCTCAAGCCGAAGGGACAATGACCATGTGTTACGCGCGTGTCGGGGAAATTGGTCTGTCAGGGGACGGCGTGTACGAAGACGCTTGGGATTTGACGAAGCGACTGCTCCACGAAACCCACGACCGAAATGTTCGGCCGGAGTACAAGAACATACTTGACGAGATGGACAACCTTTGTCGAGCGCAGCCCCCGGGAGAACACCGTTGGAGTGTACGTCTCGTATCTGTTATCTCTGGAGATCGAACGGATATCTCCACATGGTATTGATTTCGAGCGAATATCAGAGCTGTCCAAGGACCTCTACCCAAAGGTTGTTTCGTTTATCAAGATAACGGAAGAAGAAGTCGAGCAGACGATGCTTTTCGCATTCGGCAAATCCGATATCGCGACGCGTGTGCCCGGAGGAATCCTGACACTGTACTCGGCAGCGATACTCGGACAGCTCATGGTGGATGTCGAGGAAGAGACCGAGTATCTCAGGCCGCGACTGGCCGCGTGGCTCGTCCGAACCCAGCACCACACCAAACCTGCGAACGACTGAGGAGTTCTTCCATGGGGTTTCGATAGCAGGTGAGCCCGATTTTGCTGACGATGGAATCCATATCGAAGCATGGGATTTCGTGACGAAGTTGGTGTCGGTGGCACATGAATCCGACATGGCTCACTTCGGGGAAATTCTGCGTCGATTCGAGGAGTGACAGAGCTGATCGGTGCAGGCCGCAATCACCGAGCGACGGGGGCGGTGCCCCTCGCCGTACCGGCGAGCAGATCGACTTTCCCTGCATCGCGCGCGGCGAACGAGGTCGATTACAGGAGATCAACGTCTTGAGATCGGGCCTTCATGGCGTGTATGAGTAGCTCGTTTCCGCTGTCGAAGCGCAGCACAACCAGCTCCAGGAGACGCCCGTTCGGGTCGAAGCCCAGCCGGAACTGGCGGGCAGGATTGTCGTGGTCCAGGTCGGCGACATAGACGTGGTGCTCTTCGGCGTAGATGCCGGCGTCTTCGCTGATTCCGTGTTTGAGTGCGGACTTATGTGCTTAAAAGCGACCTGGGTCCAGGCACGCACTGCTTCTCGGATCGCTTCGGACCGGGAGACGTGTTCTTGTTCTGCGCGCGCGTTCAACGCCGCGAGTAACGCGGCGTCCATCCGTACGGGCACTACGGCGCCGGGACCGACGCCAAGGGTCTGCCCGTCGCGGTCGAATGAGATGTCCATCAGCGCAAATGCACGCCCGAACGGGGCGATCACGACGCCGGGTTCGCCATCTACGAGCGCCACTGATCTTCCCGCACGTGGTGAACTGTCGGGTATCGTCCGCAACCGCGGCGGCCCCACTTATGACTGTCGACGCTCCAGGCGCAACGAGAATTGGTGGCGGGTCCGGGCATCCAGGGGTCGGTATCGAGCCGGCGGTCTACGGGTGCTCAACTGACGAGTAGTTCCGCAACTTTCTTCGAGAGGGCCCCACTAATGCGTATTGGAGTATCCGGCCCGCACGGGACCGGCAAGAGCACGCTGGTCGACGAGTTGTGTGGCCGCCTCGCGGGGCACATTCGGGTCGATGAACCGTATTTCGTGCTCGAAGAGGAGGGGCGCGAGTTCGAGTTTCCACCCTCGGCTGATGACTACCGTGCGCAGCTTCGTCGTTCACTGCGATTGCTGACTACACCTTCTTCTGGTGTTGTATTCGATCGCACGCCGCTCGACTTCCTGGCGTACTTGTCGGCGTGTGGTGTCGATCCGGAGGCAGAAGTCGAGGCGGCGATTGTGAGGTCCGCGCTGTGTACTCTCGACGTGCTGGTTGTGGTGCCGATTACCGTCGAAACAGTGCAGAAGTTGCCTGCGGTGGGGATGCCGGAGCTGCAGCGCGCGGTGAACGACGCGTTGCTGGATTTGGTGTACGCCGATCCGATGCAGGTGTGTGACTCCCTGGTAGTTGTCGAGCTTGATGGCCCACTCCGTGGACGGGTCGACACGGTTCTCTCGGCTTTGCAGTGACACCGGAATCGTCGAGCCGGGTGCGTTCGAAAGATGCTGGCACTGAGCGTTACTCGTGATGATCGACCTGATGAAACTTCGATTTGTGGGCTGGCCGGTCTCTAAAATCGCAAGGGATCTATGTCTTCTCGGGTGAGCTGGTACTGCCGCCCCTTCAGTTTGCCGCCCCGCAGAGCGCTGCTCACCAACGCGCATTCCCGGGCTCACTCTCTGGCGGCGGGTATCGAAAACAGGCATCTCGTGGCTCAGAGTGAATTCTGAGAGCCGGTTGTCCTGGTAATTTTCGCGAAACCGAGGAAACGGAGTCCAGCGTGACAGTCGCCGCGTACCCATCCTTTCTGTTGCGATTCTCGCTACGGTCGCACTTGTCGTGACCGGATGTTCGTCGGGCTCCGAGACTGATTCGACGAACACCGTAACCGCTCGGCAGCCGCCCAACATCGACATAATCTCTGGTGCTCGCCCCGAATCCCACGATGACCGATTCTTGTCCCACCTTCAGGCGATGGCGGCAGCAGCTATCCCCGCGCCATATCGACGAACTTCGAGAGGTGAAGCTGGTGCGCCACAGTGATTGTCGCGGTCGGGCCGTTACGGTGCTTACCCAGAATCAGGTCCGCTTCACCGCCACGGGGATCGTCTCGCTCGGTCGCGTCGGGGCGGTACAGCAGAATCACCATGTCTGCGTCCTGCTCGAGCGATCCGGACTCACGAAGGTCGGCGACCTGCGGACGCTTGTCGGTTCGCTGCTCGGGACCACGGTTGAGCTGACAGATCGCGACAACCGGAACTTCGAGCTCCTTCGCCAAAAGCTTTAGGCTACGAGAGAATTCGGAGACTTCCTGCTGACGGGACTCGACCTTTTTACCCGAGCTCATCAGCTGGAGGTAGTCGATCACGATCAGGCGAATGTCATGTTTCTGCTTGAGCCGCCGCGCTTTTGCGCGAATCTCCATCATCGTGAGGTTGGGGGAGTCGTCGATGAAGAGCGGGGCCTCACTGATCTCACTCATTCGACGCGCGAGCTTGGTCCAGTCGTCGTCGGTCATCTTGCCGGAACGCATGTCACCGAGCTTGATCTTTGCCTCTGCGGACAGCAGACGCATGACGATCTCGGTTTTGCTCATTTCCAACGAGAACATGACGCTGGCCATGCCGTGCGTGATGGAGCAGGAACGCAAAAAATCCATTCCAAGGGTCGATTTGCCCACACCAGGTCTAGCCGCGACGATGATCATCTGACCAGCGTGAAGACCGTTGGTGATCTCGTCGAGATCCTTGAATCCGGTGGGCACACCGAGGGAAATTCCGCCGCGGCTGGCGATGGAGTCGATCTCGTCCATCGTGGGCTGGAGGAGTTCGGTGAGGGGTACGAAGTCCTCGGTGGTTCGACGCTCGGTGACCTCGAAGATCTCGGCCTGCGCGCGGTCGACAACCTCGGCCACGTCCTGGCCCTCGGTGCCGGCGTAGCCGTACTGGACGATGCGAGTACCGGCGTCGACGAGACGACGCAGCACGGACTTCTCGGCCACGATCTCGGCATAGAAGGCGGCGTTGGCCGCTGTGGGCACTGTCTGGGTCAGCGTCACCAGATAGGCAGCACCGCCGATACGGCGGAGCTCACCTCGACGGTCGAGCTCGGCGGAGACCGTCACCGGGTCGGCGGGCTCGCCACGGCTGTAGAGGTCCAGGATCACGTCGTAGACGGACTGGTGGGCGGGCCGGTAGAAGTCACCCGGACGCAGTACCTCGAGGACGTCAGCGATGGCGTCCTTGCTCAGCAGCATGCCGCCGAGCACCGACTGCTCGGCAGTCATGTCCTGAGGTGGCTGGCGTCCGAACTCCTGGTCGGGCTCGGCCTCGGGAGGGCCCGGGTAGTCCGGCCCCGAGAAGTCGGAAGGTCCTCGATCATCTACAACAGCCACAAGCGAGACCTTCCCGTAAAACACTCGACGACACTGCCAGAAACCGCAGCGCCCTCATCATTTGTACCTGCCCCCACGGACATCCCCTAGCCGCATTCGGCCGGGCTGTAGATAGACGCCGAGATGACGTTAGGGACTAGTAGGTCCGCATACAAACCGGACTGTGGATAAACCTGTGGATGCTTTGTGGAAACTCCCGCCCCACGGTGTGCACCGCCTGTGGAGCATTTGGGGACTACTTTGCTTAGCAACCACAAAAGAGCAGGTAGATGGCTATCCACAATTTCACAGGCCTGTTGATGAAAATAGTTTTTCCACAGTCGGCGCGTCGGCGTGTCGGGCGTGTTGCCTCGCCCGATTCGTCACTGATCACCAAGTCGAACATCACAGTGTGAGAGTTATCCCCAGGTCCGATTCGGGACGCTGCCAGGCGGCACACCGCACCCCGAAACAAAACGTCGGGCCCCACACACCGAAGTGTGCGGGGCCCGACGAGACGAACAGTCGACTATGCGCCGACGACGTTCAGGTTGAACTTGGCAACCACATCGGGGTGCAGGTTCACGACCACGGCGTGCTTGCCCGTGTTCTTGATGTGAGCCTTCGGCAACACGATGGAGCGCTTGTCGACAACCGGTCCACCGGCAGCCTTGATCGCAGCAGCGACGTCAGCGACGGTAACCGAACCGAAGAGCTTGCCCGAGCCACCGGCGGTCTTGACCGTCAGCGTTACGGACTCGAGGCCCTCGATAGCTGCCTTGAGCTCCTTGGCGTGATCCAGGCCGCGCACAGCGCGCGCTTCCTGTGCACGACGGATGCCCTCGACCTGCTTCTCGGCGCCACGGGTGGCGACGATTGCCAGTCCGCGGGGGAGCAGGTAGTTACGGCCGTAGCCGTCCTTGACCTCCACGGTGTCGCCAGGCGCACCGAGGTTGTCCACGTCAGCGGTGAGGATGAGCTTCATGTTCTTTCCTCCCTTTCCTTAGCGAGCCACGGTGGCGTAAGGCAGCAGTGCTACCTCACGTGAGTTCTTGACGGCAATGGCAACGTCGCGCTGGTGCTGGACGCAATTGCCGGTGACACGGCGAGCACGGATCTTTCCGCGATCGCTGACGTACTTACGAAGCAACGTCGTGTCCTTGTAGTTGATCTGCGTGTTCTTCTCTTTGCAGAAGGTGCAGACCTTCTTCTTCATAACCTTGTCGCGCAAGGGCGGCTTCGGCATGTCTTTGCTCTTTTCTGGATGTTCCTGATCAGGTACGGATCAGAAGGGCGGTTCGTCGCTGCCCGCACCACCGAAGGAGCCCGAAGCCTGAGGCGCACTGCCCCAAGGATCGTCTCCACCCGAAGGTGCAGCGCTCGGACGTCCGCCACCCGATCCGCCGGAGGAACCGCCGAAGTTGCCGCCTCCACCGCCGCCACCACGGTTGGCCTTGTTGACCTTTGCCGTGGCGTACTTCAGTGAAGGACCGATTTCATCGACTTCGAGCTCGACGACAGTTCGCTTTTCGCCCTCGCGAGTTTCGTACGAACGCTGCTTGAGCCGGCCGCTCACGATTACTCGTGAACCACGGGTCAAGCTCTCCGCGACGTTCTCGGCTGCTTCGCGCCAGATGTTGCAACGCATGAACAGCGCATCGCCGTCTTTCCATTCATTGGAATTACGGTCGAAGGTGCGGGGCGTGGAAGCAACCGTGAAGTTTGCAACCGCGGCACCCGCCGGGGTGAAACGAAGTTCAGGATCAGCCGTCAGGTTTCCGATGACGGTGATGATGGTGTCGCCAGCCATGTGGTTCCTCCTGCATTGATGTAAGACCGTTGGGCGCGAGAGTAGAGCTCGCTACCGACAGTAATTACTTGTTGTGGCGCAGAACCTTCGTGCGCAGAACCGACTCGTTCAGACCGAGCTGACGATCGAGCTCAGCGACGGTGGCGGGAGTGGCGTTGATGTCGATCACCGCGTAGATACCTTCAGCATGCTTCAGGATCTCGTAGGCGAGACGACGCTTACCCCAGACATCGACCTTGTCGATCGTGCCGCCGTGCTGGCGCACAACATTGAGGAACGTATCCAGTGAAGGAGCGACAGTGCGCTCGTCCAGGCTGGGGTCAAGGATGACCATCAATTCGTAATGACGCATAAGACCTCATCACCTCCTGTGGACTAAGTGAAAACGGCCACGGACTATCCGTGGCAGGAGGGTCGTTGCGTCAGCAACCCTCGTAGGTTACACGAGGGGCCTTGACCAGGGAAATCGTCCCGGCCCTCCGGGAAGACCGCCAGGTCGATGCGCGACGCGTGGCGCAGACGCATCACCCCGCGAGCCACTGCGCCCCCTAGGGTGAGAATCATGCGAACAGACCGCAAGACCCCGGCGTCGATCCTGGCGTTGGTCGTCGGATTGTGCGGGCTGACGATGGCGCTGGGCTATTTCAACAAGGCCAGATGCGGCGGTGCACCGTTCGCGCCCGACGGACGAAGCCTGAACTTCGACGTCAACAAGAACATCGACGTCTGCTACTCCGACATTCAGTTGCTCTGGCTCGGACGAGGTATCGATCAGCATCTGTTCCCCTTCGTCACCGGAGGGATAACGCCCGAAGGATTCCTGACCGGCGGAACCGTCGAATACCCGGTGCTCAGCGGAATTCTGATGTGGCTGGGCGGTATCGGCTCACACACCGACACCGATTTCCTTCTGCACTCGGCCCTGATCCTGGCTCCTTTCGGACTGCTCACGGCGTGGATGCTCGGCAAGATGAGCGGCGCGTACGCGCTCGTGTGGTCGGCGACTCCGCCCCTGGTTCTGTACGCATTCCACAACTGGGAGCTCCCGGTGGTGGCCACCAGCGTCGGCGCGATCTTCCTGATGACGTTCGAGCGGATCCCGCTGCGAACTCGCGCGGTTCTGGCGGCCGTCATCCTGGCGATCGGTTTCTGTTTGAAGCTGTACCCGGGAATGTTCGTGCTACCGCTCATGGCCTACGTGCTTCTACGCGGCACCGAAGGCAAGCGCTACGACGTTCGTGGGGCGCTGATGACGGCGGGCGCGGCGATCGTCACCGTCGTCCTCGTCAACCTGCCGTTCGCCCTCATTTCCTACGAAGGCTGGCGCGCGTCGTTCAGCTTCCAGGAGAAGCGAAGCGCGGACATCACCACCAACTCGGTGTGGTTCTGGGGTTTGCGCCCCTTATACGGTTTCGGAGTTCGCGAACTCAACGCCGACTACGACGCACTGGTGAGCATCCTGTCTCCGGTGATGATCCTGTTGTCGTTCGCGCTCGCGATGTATCTGGGTTGGCGCCGCTACGTCCGCGACGGCTACTTTCCCTGGATTGCAGTCAGTGCCGCGATGCTGTGCGGATTCGTGTTGCTGCACAAGGTCAATTCACCGCAGTACACACTGTGGATCCTGCCTTTCCTCGTACTGTTCAAGATCCGGTGGTTCTGGATCGTCGCCTATCTGATCGCCGACGCAGCGTTGGGTATCGGCATCTTCCGGTACTTCTACCAACTGGACATGAATCTCGATCCGAGCAAGTACGAAGCCGTCGTCCAGGCGAGTGTGTGGGGCCACGTCATCCTGCTCGCCGTGTTCTTCTTCTTGTTCCTGCGAGTCCCGTTGCGGTATCCGCTTGCCGGTGGGACCGATCAGATTGCGAACTCCGACAACAACCTTCCGACTCACTCACGGGAGCACGCCTGATGACTGCATCATGGTTCGAATCACCGACGCTGACCGGTGATCGTGTCCGACTCGAACCCCTGGGCGTCGCGCACACCGACGCTCTGCTCGCTGCTGCCGACGACCCGGCGATCTTTCGTTGGACCGCATTGCCCATCACCGATCGGGAACAGGCACAGAAGTACATCGCTGCAGCAACCGACGACCCTAATCGGATCGCCTTCGCGCAGGTGAACATCGCGACGAACGCCGTGGTCGGCACCACGTCCATGTACCAGATCGACCCGGTAAACCGCAGTCTTGCAATCGGATACACGTGGTTGTCGCGATCGGTTCAGGGAACCGGGATCAATCCCGAATCGAAGCTGCTCCTGCTTCGTCACGCCTTCGACCAGCTCGAAGCCGTACGCGTCGAGTGGCACACGGACGAGTTCAACGAACAGTCCAGGGCCGCGATCGCAAAGCTCGGCGCTCAGTTCGAGGGCCTGCTGCGCAAGCACCGACGCCGCGCCGATGGCAGTTGGCGTACAACAGCGCTGTTCGCGATGACCGACGACGATTGGCCGACCATCGCACCTCAGCTCGAGACACGTACCCGAAACTAGCGATCACCTGCACTCTTCGGCCAAGTCCATGCCAAGATTCACCTCATGAGCGATCAGGGTGGGTACGGGTACCAGGGCAATCAGAATTGGCAACCGTCTCCGTACGGGCAGCCCGATCCGTACGGCAGGCGGCCGACGAACACACTCGCGGTGCTCGCCCTCGTCTTCGCGTTCCTCATCGCGCCGTTGGGGATCGTCTTCGGGCACATCGCTCGCGGCCAGATCAAACGGACCGGCGAAGAAGGCGACGGACTCGCCCTTGCCGGACTGATCATCGGCTACATCTTCACCGCACTCGGCATCTTGGCCGTGATCGTGTGGATCGCGTTCTTCGGGCTGCTCGCCGCCGCTTTCGGCAACGCCGCCAATGAAGCGAGTTCGCGGAGTCTCACCTATACGACGCCGTACTCGTACTCCACGACCACGACTCGGGCGCCGAGTGCACCCACCACAGCGCCGAAAACGACGACGCCCCCACGCGTCACAACCTCGATCGGACCAGCGCCGACCGTCTCGGGCACCAACCGTCAGGGCTTCATCTCCGGCGGCCCCAGTTGCAACTCCACCAATCCTGCCGTCGCCATCGCCGTCACGACCGGATCACGAATCGTCATCTGCGAAACCGGAGTCGGGCGTTACTACTACAAGGGTCAACGGCTGAGCGACGGCGCCACCATCGAACTCGACGATCCGACGCCCACGGGCAACGGATTCACCGTCACCAACAAGGACGTGACGTACAAGCTCACCTCCGCCGGACTGGTGATCACCGGCAGCGGAGGCGAGCTGGGTCGGGAAGCGGCGCTCGAGTTCTGGATGAACTGAAGCGCGTCAGCCGGCACACGGATCCTGGTAGGGAACACCGGGCAGGTACCGCTCCCATTCGGCTTCCGTGATGGGAGATCCTGCGGTGCGGCACAATCGATCAACGACGCCGTCGGGGTCGATTCCCCACAAGCGAACGGTCTTGTCCGACCCGCTACCCGCGATCATGTCACTCTCGCCGGCGAACTGAGCGTCGTTGACGCGACCCGGGTAGGCGGACAGCGTCGCAAATCGTGTTGACCGCGAGGGCGTCTCGATGTCCCAGAGCCAGACGGTTCCGTCGCCGACACCGGCAGCGAGCCGATCACCGGCGCGGTTGAACGAGATCGAATAGATTGCGCCCTCGGGGCCGACGAGACGAGCGAGTTCCTCGGGTGCCGACGGTGTGCGTACGTCCCACACGGCGACACCGTGATCCGCACTTCCGGCGGCCAACAGCGCTCCGTCGGCGCTGAAAGACACTGCTAATGCGTAGCTTTCGAATCCACCCACCGTCGCGGCCACCCGGGGCGACGCTGCGTTCGACACGTCCCACAGATCCACTTCGTTCTTGGCGTTCGCGATCGCCAAGATGTCGGTACCTGGCTGAAAGGCCATCATCTGCGGGTAGGAGCCGACATCGGTCAACGACAACAGTTTCGGAGCCGACGGGTCGGAAACGTCGACCAACGCAATACTGTTGTCGTCCTGCGAGGACACCGCCAGCAGATCTCCGGCGGGATTCAGCGCGACAACCGCCACGATGCCCTTCACATATACCGCAGGCTCGCCGTAGATACGTGGCGACGCCGGATCACTCAGGTCCCAAAGATAGGCACCGCCGCCGCCGGTGCCGCTCACAGCCAGGTTCCCGTCTGCCGACACCGCCGACGCACCGCTGAAAGAGTCGGCCCCTTGCGGTTTCAACTCCGGCATCATCGCGGGGCGATCGAGATCCTCGGTGTTCCACGCCAACATCGCACCACCCCTTGCACCGACGCCGGCCACCAGACGCGAGCCGTCCGCGGCAAAGGGACTGGTGAAGATCGTGTCCCGAGCTCCCGCCCAGACCGGACCCGGAAGAGCCCACACGCGAGTCACACCGTTGAGTCCCCCGGTGACCAGATTGCGGCCGTCATCGCTGTAGTCGACGGTGGTCACCGCCCCACTGTCCGGAAGTGTCTCGATCAATGCCCCGGTTCGGGGGTCCCACACGCGCACGGAGTTGTCGGAACTTCCTGCGGCAAGACGTGTTCCGTCTTTGCCGTAGTTCAGTTCGTTGACGTAGCTGGAAAATCCCGTCAGTGCCTGCAGGGGAGTGGGGCGCGCCGGATCGCTCATGTCCCACCGAACCACCTCCCTGCCAGTGGTTCCCGCCGCAAGCTCACGTCCGTCCGGGCTGAAGGCAACGCCGAGGTAGTGGACGGTGGTGCCGTTGGGCTCGGTCGCGAAGATCGGCGCCGATTCCTCACCCCACTTCGCGACGTCCCACACGCGCAGAGTCGCTTGACGCCCGCCCGCCACGAGGAAACGTCCGTCGGGGCTGAACGTCGCGGTGACAATGCCGTCAGCTGGATGCGGAAGAGCAGGCAAAGCAACGGCATTCGTGGAAGTGTCGATGTTCCATCGCAGGACGTCGGGCGTCGAGGTACCGGCGACCAGCTTGGTTCCGTCCGGGCTGAACTCCATGTCCTGCACTACGCGTTCACCGTCGACGGGAAGTGTTCCACGGACCGGATTCCTCGGGTCCGACACATCCCACAGTGCAGCGCCGCCCGCACCACCGGTCGCAAGGAGCCGTCCGTCCGGGCTGTAGGCGACGGCAAAGAGGGCCGTGCCCTCCGAGACTCCGAGGAACTCCGCCTGCGGAACGGCTGAGGCCACACCGTCCACCATCGGATAAAGCCTGACTTTTCCGTCCGAACCACCCACCGCCACAACAGTTCCAGCTGGGTTGATCCGGGCCTTCATCGCGCCGGGCGGTCCGATGATGCGAGTAGCCGAATGAACGCCCGACGCATCCAGCAATGCCGAGCGGGCTTCGGTCGTTTCGTTGACCGCAAATGCCGCCAGAGCAAGCTGCGACGCCAGCGACGGATCCCGCTCACGCATCCTGATCGACTCGGTGGCCACCTGACGCGACATCGCCTCGTCGCGCGCAGTATCTGCTTGGACACGTTGACGATTGGCGCCGATACCGGCGACGGTGGCAACCACCGCCAACACCAGAGCGATCACCGACGCGGCTGCCAGCGCAGTCACGAGCCGTCGTAGCACGCGTGTACGTCGGCGATCGGCAAATTCCTGCTGATCACGATGCTCGATGCTCGCGGCGAGGTACTCCCGCTCGGTGGCATTGAGGTCGGCGGCGCGGGTCCGACTCGGTTCCAGTGGGAGCCCGAGTTCGCCCGAACGCAGCCATTCTTCCGTCAGATGAAGACGTGCGGGTCCGAGCAGCGCGCCGGGGTCGCGTCCACTGTCTTCCCACACCTGCGCCGCGTAGGTGAACCGGCGATGCACCGCCAGACCGGCGCGGTCCGAGTCGATCCAATCGCGAAGCCGACTCCACGCGGACAGCAAGACCTCGTGCGAAACCTCGACGGTCTCCTCGTCGACGGTGAGAAGGCGGCGTAAGGCGAACCGGTCGATGACGGTATTCACGTCGTCGACGTCGTCACCGAGGAAAAGTTCGGTGCGCGGTGCCCGCCGACGCGTCTGCGTCACTTCGTCGACGTTGACCAATCGCAGGAAGATCCTGCGCGCCAACTGCTGCTGCCTCTCTGTGAGCTCGCCGTACACTTCCTCCGCGCTTTGCTGGACAGCTCCGGCGATCCCGTCGGTGGCGTAGTAATCCGAGACGGTCAGAGTTTTACGCGTCGACCGTTGCCAGGTCCCCAACAGTGCGTGTGACAGCAAGGGCAAAGCTCCGGGGTCGCTCGCCGTGCGCGAGCCGCGTGGTGTCAGCTCGGAGACCAGAACCTGAACCAATTCGCTCTGCACGGTCATCCCGGCCTTGACCGCCGGCTCGACGATCACCTCGCGCAATTGTTCGTCGGTCAGCGGCCCGACCACCATCGGCGAATCGTCGAGCAGCGGCACCAAAAGCGGTTCCTCCGCCGCGAGCCCGTAGAAGTCGGCGCGCATTCCGATGACGGCGATGGTGTTCTCACCGAGTTCCGCGAGTGTCTGCAGTATTTCCTCGCGCCGATCACCATCGCACTGCGTCCACAGTTCCTCGAACTGGTCGAGGATCAAGACCGTTGGTTCGTCGGAAATCGACGACGGGATTCCTCCCGTACCCGGCTGCAGGGTTTCCACCCGCCAACCGTCGAACCGTGGATCGTCCCCGGCGATCTTGGGGGCGAGCCCGGCCCGCAGCAACGACGACTTACCCGATCCGGAGGCACCGATCACCATGAACTGACGGCGGCCGACACCTCGTATCGCCGACGCCACCCGCTCGACCAAGTTGGCAGTGAGTTCGTCGCGACCGAAGAACCACTCGGCATCCTCCTGCCGGAACGACTCGAGACCTCGATACGGAACGGTGGCGTCGCCGCGTCGTCTGGCCGTCAGCTGTCTCACTCGTTGCACCGCACTGATCCAGCGCTGCCGCTCATCCTCGGAATCGACGCCGCAGGCCTCGAGGAGCGCAAAAAACATCGGGGTACTCGCCGGCGTCGGCAGGTGTTGGCCGGCAAACCATCCGCTGACGGTTCCGTGCAAACCACCCGAACGCTCGACGGCTTCGCGGACCGTCAGTCCGGCTGCGTTCCGCAGTGCAGTGAGCGTCTCAGCAAACTGCCCACGCGACTCGATCCGGGCGGGATCGACCTGATTGTGCGTACCGGCTTCCGCCTTCGAGTTCATAGCGACGCACTCTATCGGAGCAGGTAGGGGATTTGTCCGTTGTATGGACTCTGTATCGAGAGAGTTGCGCCCGTTCCACTGAGACACCTCGATCGAAATACTCGTCTCAGTCGCACCCTGATCCAGCAGCCCTTCTGCAAATACGGCAGTCGACGCCCATCCCCTCCGTCGAAAGGCGCTACTCGCATGTCTTCAATCGGCATTTCTCCGAAGATCGAGGCAAACGTGTCCCGAGTCGGCAACCCCAAGCACGGCAAGCACAAGCCGAAGCTGAGCGTCCGCGAGATCGAAGTACTTCTTGCCTGGCTACGTTCGGATTCCAAGTCCGAGGTCGCCGAGACACTCGGCCTACGCGTCTGCACCGTCAACACACACATCACTCGGATCCGCACGAAGTACAGCGACGTCGGGCGGCCGGCTCCCACGAAGGCAGCATTGTTTGCCCGCGCGGTCCAGGACGGGTACACCACCCTCGACGAGTGGTGACCTCAGACCGTGACGGGTTCCGGTTCCTTCGCCTTGGACGGCTTCAGCCAACCGGGTAGCCAGGCAGGTTGTTTGTCCGGTGCTTGATCGAGAACACCGCCCGCCGGATCGTCGATGAACCCGTACCGCACGAGATCCTCCGACGGCCGGTAGATCTGCCGGAGCACCAGCGCGCATAGAACGAGTACCGCGATGTCCCGGATCACGACGGTTCCGGTGAACCACTGCTCGGGCAGCCCCTTGTTGGACACACCGAGGTAATACATCATTCGTGGAACCCAGACCAGGGCGTCGATGGTCATCCACGCGAGCAGGAGTCTGCGGTGCGGCAAGGCCAACACGGCCAGCGGCACCAGCCACAGAGAATACTGCGGGCTCCACACCTTGTTCGTGAGCAGGAAGCCCGCCACCAACAGGAAGCACAGCTGCGCAACTCGCGGACGACGCTGCGCCGTCAGGGCGACGTATCCGACACCGATGCAGACGGCCACGAACAAAAGCAGAGAGACGGCGTTGAGATTCGACGGCGACTCACCCTGTGCGAGAGGACCGTCGAGGCCCTTCCACGACGTGAACGACGCGATCACGTTGTAGAGCGAATCCGGATCGGCCCCGCGTTCGGAGTTGAGCCGGAAGAATTCGTACCAACCATGGGGGTACAGCGCGGCAATGGGCAGGTTCACCGCAAGCCATGCCGCGACCGCGCTGAGAGCGGTCACCAGCCAGTCCCTCGTCTTGCCCGCGCGCAGACACAAGACCAAGAGCGGTCCCAGTAGGAGCAGCGGGTAGAGCTTTGCGGCGCCGCCCAGGCCGAGCAGGATTCCCGCGAGCACGGGCCGCTTGCGTGCCCACGCCAACAACCCACCCGCCGCGAACGCCGTCGCCAGAGGATCGAAGTTCGTGAACACGTGCACGATCACCAAAGGGGAGCACGCGATCAGAGCGCCATCCCACACTCGTCGTCCGGCCAGCAGGGTGCTCGCCCACACGGTGACCAGCCACGCCAACGCCAACCCGAACGCCACGACGTTGAAATAGAGCGCCACCTGAATCGCGCCCGGCAGCCAGGTGATCGAATCCCACGCCTTCGCGACTTTCATTGCGCCGTACTGGTAGAGCCCCGAGATGACCGGATACTCCATGTACCGCATCTGGATCGAACCGTCGCCGCGTACTTCTTCCCACGACGTCTTGTACGGGAATGCTCCCTGATCGAGGCGCTCGGCTCCGTACAGCGGAACGGTATCGGAGTAACACATCGCCACGTACTGACGGCTGCCACTCCAGTCGAGGCCGACCTGCCCGCTCTCGCCGACCGGCGCCTGCTGAATACAGCCCGCCTTGGCGAACCAGCCGAAAGCCAAGAACACCACGGCGAGCAGAAGGATCACTCGCATCGGTGTGAAGAAGCGAGTGCGCCCGATCAGTGCGTGACGACCTACCGGACCGCCGACGGTTCCCGACAGCGCAGACACCATCGCGTCGTTGCGACTGGGAACGTCCCGCCAATCCGCCGAACGAAGATCTTCGGCCAGCGGAGCGGGGGAGGTCGGTTCGGCATCATCAGCATTCGCGGCCACTCCGCGAGGTTACCGTCTTTCGAACCGACCACCCTCCAACTACTGGCCGGGGCTCACACCTGCCGGTTCTTCCTCGGTGGTCTCGCCTGCCCCTGGTACCTGTGGCGTGGTTGTCGTCGGCCGGGAGATGCCCGGAATCGGGATCGTGATGCCCGGCAGAACCTCGACCTGCGTCGTTGTCACCACGGGCGGCGGAGTGGTTTCCGTCGTCGTCGGTGCGGTGGTCGGCGGCGCCGACGTCTTGGGCGGTGCGGGAGCCGTGTACTCCGGAACACCACCGGCTTGACCGTTGATCTTGCCCGGCGTCGGGAACTTCTCGTTGTCGGTGCCCTCGAGGGCGCCGTCCATCGTGTCCTTCCAGATGTCCGAAGGCAGACCCGAGCCGTAGATCATCGCGCCACCGGAATTGGTGATCGCTTCACCGTCGGGAGTTCCGACCCAGACCGCGGTCGAGAGAGACGGCGTGTAGCCGACCATCCACGCGTCCTTGTTGGCTCCGGTGTCACCGAGCTGCGCAGTACCTGTCTTCGACGCCGACAGACGTCCGCCGGCCAGGTTGTGGCCGCGCGAGTACGCCGCGATCGGCTGCATCGCAGCCGTCACGTTGTCCGCCACGGCAGCGTCGATGCGGTCTTCACCGGCGGGCGCGCCGCGGTCCAGCAGCACGGTGCCGTCGGCCGCGACGACCTTCTGCACGAAGTGCGGTGCGTGATACGTACCGGACGCGGCGAGTGTCGCGTACGACGACGCCATGTCGAGCACGCGGGCCTGGTACTGGCCGAGCACGATGCCGTTGTTGGGGCCGGAACCGTCAGCCTCGGTGAGCGACGGGCCGACGCCCGGGATGTCCTTCGGGATGCCTGCCTTGTGAGCGATGTCCGCGATTTCCTGCGGGCCGTTGCCGTCGAGGCTGAGCATCTGACGGTAGAAGCTGGTGTTCAGCGAACGCTTGAGCGCCTCTGCGATGGTGCAGGTGCCGCAGCTTTCACCTTCGACGTTGCCGATGGAGATGCCGTTGACGGTCAGCGGTGAGCTGTCGTACATCTGCGAGAGCGGGATTCCCTGATCCAGGGCGGCTGCGAGGCCGAACACCTTGAACGAGGAACCAGTCTGAAGTCCGGCATTCGCGAAGTCGTATCCCGCGCCGTCCTCACCGCCGTAGTACGCCTTGACGGCTCCGGTCTTCGGATCGACCGAGACAACTGCGGTACGCAGATTCTCCGGCTCACCCTCCATGTTGGAACGGGCTGCCTCGACCGCTGCGGCCTGAGCCTGCGGGTCGATGGTCGTGGTGATCTGCAAGCCCTCGGTGTTGAGCAACTGCTCGCTGATTCCAGCGTCGCCGATCTCCTTGAGCACCTGACGCTTGATCAGGCCTTCGGGTCCGGTCGAGCCCTGGCTGCTGTTGTCGACCTGGGCGAGCGGGATGTAGGCGGGGTACTGCATCGGCGTGCGCGCGGCCTGATCCAGCGTGCCGGCGGACACCATGCCGTCGAGCACGTAATCCCAACGGGACTTCGCGCCGGTCGGGTTGGTCTCGGGATCGAGGAGCGACGGAAGCTGGATCGACGACGCCAGGACGGCGCCTTCTTCGATGGACAGCTGGTCGACGGGCTTACCGAAGTAAGCCTTGGATGCTGCGCCGATGCCGTATGCGCCGCGACCGAAGTAAATGGTGTTCAGATACGCGGCGAGGATGTCGTCCTTGGACCACTCGTTGGCCATCTTCGAGGAGATGACGAGTTCCTTCATCTTTCGCGTCAGCGAACGCTCCGAGCCGACAAGCGCCTTCTTGACGTACTGCTGCGTGATGGTCGAGCCACCACCGGCGCTGTCGCGACCGAGGACGTTGTCTCGGGCCGCGCGTGCGAAACCGGAGATCGAGAAGCCCGGGTTCGAGTAGAAATCGCGGTCCTCTGCGGCCAGAACAGCGTTGCGAACGTGCGGCGGTACCTGATCGAGCGAGACCTCGACGCGGTTGCCATCTGGCGGGACGACAGTGCTGATCACCGTGGTGCCGTCGGCGGCAAAGACCGTCGCCACCTGATTGGTCTTGAGGTCGCCGGGCTTGGGGACGTCCTGCACGATGTACGCCGCCATGAAGGCAAGGACGGGCAGAACAAGACCGAGCGCCACCAAGACGTAGGCCGAGCGGCGAACTGTGCGCCACTTGGACTTCTTCTTCACGGTGCTCTTTCTTCCCTTCGGGGGTTGTCCGTCGTTGCCACCGCCACCGGAGCCACCTGTCGGTGGCTTCGTCGGTGGAGGTCCGACCGGCGGGCGGGTGCCCGCGTTGCTACGGGTGGTCGCTGCTGCTGCCGCGACGCGCTGGGTCGGTTCGTTCGCCTGAGCGCCTACGGCGCGATCTCGAGGCGGCGGGCCGGCAGGTCGGCCTTGCGGCGGACGACCCTGAGGAGGGGGACCGGCGGGGCGGCCCTGAGGAGGCGGGCCAGCAGGTCGGGCTTGCGGCGGACGCCCCTGGGGCGGGGGTCCCATCGGACGACCTTGCGGCGGACGACCCTGAGGGGGCGGACCCATCGGAGGGCGTCCCTGCGGTGGTGGGCCCATGGGACGTCCCTGCGGCGGACGACCCTGAGGAGGTCCGGCGGGGCGGTTGGGACCGACGGGACGGCCACCCGGGTTGTTGCCGCCCGGGTTGTTGTTGCTGGGGGAACTCACGAATCAAATCTCCAGTGGTCACGGACCGATCACGTGCAGACTTCGATCGGGCCCTTCTTCGGGTGTGGCGTTACTCGCTGGCGGTGCGCCGGCTTGGTGGGCGTGCTCGCCGCGGTCGCGGCGGCGCAGGTACTGCGCCGAGCACATAGGACTGCACCAAGTGGTTCCAACTGCAGGTACGGCACACCTCTACAACGTGCACCGTGAACTCCTCTGCTGTTTCCGCAAGCCGAGCGAGCTCGTCCGAGGTTCGGGCCGATCCCGAAACCTGACCGAGCTTGTCGCCGAACACCCAGGACACGAGCGTCAACTGTTCCTTGCGGCAAATGGGGCAGACGACGTCGCTGCCCCGGCCGTGGAACTTCGCGGCTCTGAGTAGGTACGGATCGGCGTCACACACCTGCTTGACGTCGGTCCGACCCGCAGACACTTCGGCCAGCACAGACCGACGCGCGAGCGCGTAGTCCACAACTTGCCGCTGTATCCGCACCTGACCAGCGTACGTGCGTCCGTGCCGCGACGGACGGTTCGGGAGGGTCACGATGAACACATTTCGGGGGCTGGGGGCATGGCGACCAGCCATTACGATCACTTCCTGTGAAGTCTTCTCGTTCTCCGATGACGCGTGCTCGTGATCTTGATCGCGTCGAAACGTGCAATGTGTTGGACGCCGCGTACGCCGAAGGGCAGTTGAGCGCGGAGGACTACTTCGAACGGACCGAAAAGGCGAGGTCCGCGAAAACCCTGCTCGAGCTCGCGCGCCTGGTCAACGATCTGCAGGTGCCGAAGATCGATACCACAACGGCGCCTCGGACGTCGGTGACGCGCAAGGCCGTGTACATCGGCGGCGCTGCTCTGATCGTCGTCGGCGCCGTCGCCGCGGTGGCCTGGAGTCGCTCACCATTGACGCCTTCGGAAGACATCACCGCCAGTTATGCCAGCACTACTTCCCTCGCGCCACCGTTGCCGACCACAACCCTGGTGACGGAGCCGACCGTCGAACCGATCCTGATCGCACACATCGACACTTTGACTCCCGAGGGTATCGGCGCATTTATCGAGAGGTATCGAGAAGAGTTCGGCGACATGTTCGTCGACGGCGCGAGCTTCCACGAGAAGCATTCCTCGGTCCAACGCGCAGCACCCGGTGCACCGGCTCAGACCCAGCGCATCAGCTTCTGGGGTGGATTCCAGATCGAGCCGAACAACACCCCTCGCAGAAGCGATCAGCCGACGTTCGACCTCGGCTCCATCCAGATCGACAAACTCACGCCGTTCATGGAAAACATCGGCGAATTCATCAAAGTGCCGGACGCGACGATCACCGCCGTGATCCTCAACGCGAACTACGGCGTCCCGGAGATCGCGATCTATGCAGAGAACGGACTCGGCCACCAAGGACGCATCGAGGTCACGCCGTGGGGCGAGATCTCTCGTTCCTACCCGTACGGGAGCTAGGGTGAGCCGGTGAGTGGGTCCCCGACTACTACCTCTACGCGCACCCGTGCGCGCGACGTCGACCGTTCCGATACCTGCGCCGTTCTCGATACGGCTCTGTCCGACGGCCAGATCACGGTCGACGAGCACGCGAACCGGACGGCTGCGGCCATGACCGCGACCACGCTCGGACAGCTCGATCTGCTGGTCCGCGATCTGCAGAAAGCAACGCTGCGCAACGCCGTCGCCAAAGTTCGCCGTATCGACAAGATCTGGTACCTCGCAGCCGCATCGACTATCTTCGCCGGCCTGATCGGGTACCTCACCTTGTCCGCCGACCCTTCACCCCCACCGCC
>NZ_CAURKP010000058.1:0-29642 GCF_963525155.1 uncultured Rhodococcus sp. | reverse complement strand
TCACGAAGAAGGTCGTAGGTGAGGTCGGTGGACTGTGCCTCCTCGTACGCGTCAGCGGCAGCCGTAATCTCCCTCGGATCGGCCGAGGAGCGCAGAATGGAAACGAGAGTGGCGCTCAGTGGGCCGCGGGCCTGTGGAACAGGCATGGAAGTGGGCACACCAGTGGCCGAATCGAGAACTGAAGAGGACATATGACCGCGTTTCCCGAATCGTCATCTGCCGAAACACCGAGTGTTCCCGGTAACAACACCACCATAACCGCCTGCACGGACGGCCCGCTGCTGGTGCGTGGTGACTTCGAGTTGCTCCGTGACGACGGCACTCCGATAGAGAACAAGCGCTCTACGGTTGCATTGTGTCGATGTGGGCGGACCGGCATCGCGCCGTTCTGCGACAGCTCCCACAAGAAGAAGCGGGCGAGAGCGACGTAACCGGTGCCAATTCGGAACAAGCCCGACCCGTGAACCAAGACGATCCGGAAACCAAGAAAAGGCTGGATGCCGGCACCATGCGGTGCAGCGTCCAGCCTTTTCAGTCTGAAGTCAGACTGGGATCGAACTCAGATGGCGCGAACGTTCTGAGCCTGGGGGCCCTTCTGGCCCTGTCCGATCTCGAACTCGACCTTCTGGCCCTCGTCGAGGGACTTGTAGCCGCTGCCCTGGATCTCCGAGTAGTGAACGAACACATCCGGTCCGCCACCTTCCTGCTCGATGAATCCGAAGCCCTTTTCACCGTTGAACCACTTGACACTGCCCTGAGCCATAACCAAATTCTCCTGGATCCATCGAGCCGAGCCCTCCCATCGAGAGTCCGGTCTCACACCTGATCCTGCCATGCTCTTCTTTTTCTGTCTCCAATTACATGCATGGCGAGTTGCAGTATTTGACGGCTTTGTCCCGTTCCGGGACCACGTCGGAAGCAGGTGATTGTTCAACTATGCGCGTTCACCTGCTGTGATGTATTCGTCCCTTCGATGCAGCGTGAAATGACAACACCTGTGTTAAATCTGGATTCGCGGCGCAGAATGCCACCCCGATACCGAGGAGGGGACCAAATACCCAACTCGATCGGGGTCGAGATCAGTCCGAATCGTCGGGTTTGGTGTGCCCGTCGAACGTCACATGGATGTTCTCGTGGGGAACCGCGCGTTGTGCTTTTGCTTGATCGGCGAAGGTGCGCCGATCGCCTTCGATGAGTTCGGTGTTGTCGGTGAACGGAGCCAACAACGCCCGCGGATGGAGTTTGTCGACTCGCACGACGTTGATTTCCGCACACATGACGATCGAGGCTGCAGCGAGGAACAAGAAGGCCAACAAACCCAGAACGATGGCAAAGACGCCATTGGTGGTGGAGGCACCCCGCACCACAGAGGTCACATAGAGGGCACCGAAGGACTGAAGTGCTTGCCAGAGAACAGCAGCGGCGATCGCTCCAGGTGCCACATCGGCTACCGAGAGCGGGCGGGCGCAGGTGAGCCGGAAAGCGACGATGAAGATGCCCGCATTCAAGACGACTACCGCAAGGGTCAGCAGGAAGCTGAACGAACCGCCCAGATGAAGCGCACCGCCGATGTTGGAGACAGCGGTGGTCCCCAAGATCGCGAGACCGATCGTGCCGAGGAGTAGTAGCCCTTGGAGACGCCCGCGGATGGGATCCGGTCGCATGTTTCGGGGCACCGACCACACCGTGTTCATCGCGTTCTGGCAAGCCAGAGCGACACCGAGGCCACCGTAGAGACCACCGACGATTCCGATCACCAGACCCGTGACACCGCCGCCGATCTGTTGCGCATTGCCCAGGTCGTCACCGATCACCGGAAACTGATGCAGCGCGGAGTCCAAGATCTGTTGCTGAAGCTCAGGGTTGCCCGACAGCACGAAGCCGAGAATGGTCGAGAGCAACAGAAGAAGAGGAAAGAGCGAGACGAAGCCGTAGTAAGCGATCAGCGCGGCTAGATAAACACCTTGATCGTCGAGGAACTTGTAGAGGACCGCTATCGGGAACCCCAGGGCCGGATGCTTCTGTTGCAAGGCATCGAGGCGCTTGGCGATTGTCATTCTCGGTCTCTCTCAGCTCGTCGGACAGCCCGACGAACCTTAGTCGCTGCGAGCGCCTGGCGCTCGACGCCGGGGCAGCCGTGGCGTCAGGAGGCTTCGAGTGACTTCTCTGCTTCGTCGAGCGCGCTCATTGCTCCCTCGACAGAGTTGGTGACCGGGAATTCCTCTTCCGCCCGCGCCGCGCGAAGCAAGCGTCGAAGCGGGTGTGACCCGATCGCGGCCCACTGGAAGTCGTTGGCTCGCGAACGGGAGTTCAGCTCGGCGAACAGTTCGAGGCAGACCGCACCGACGAACAGTGAGTTGGACAAGTCCAGAATGACGCGAGACCACTCCGCAGCGTACGAGTTGAGAAGTTCTCGTAGTGCTGGGGCGGAGAGTTTGTCGAGGTCGACGTCGACCCGGATCAGGACTGTCGAGGGCGCTATCCGCCAGGCCGCGAAACCATGCGTTTCCACGATCGGCCCCAATTGTGTTGAGGGATCGATGGAATCGATCGGTGTGTGGTCGAGTTCATTCAGATTCATGGCAGATCCGGTCTGTGTGCTTTCATCGAAAGGCTGACGACCGATCTGGCGGCGCGGAAAGTGAATGCGTCCAGGCGTGGAAAGCTTTAGAGCTCAATGGAAATGAACAGTACAGATGTGCGCAGGAAATACTCACCTGATCCAGAGCCTTGATGCGAACCGAGCGCCAGTGGCTTCAACCCCGGCTGTATTCTCAACCTCGGTACCGTTCAGTGTAGCTCGAGGGCGTGAATCGGTCCAGGTGAGAGGTCGAATATTAAGCGGTGCAATGTTTTTGGCTCGACGCTTCGGTATGGTGGAAGATCAGCGTCACCGGACGAAGGGAATCAGATGAACGACCGCGATGCACTCACGGCCATCTCGACCAAGCTCGACACACTGATCGGCGCGGAGACCAATGGTTTGCGGGACGAGGTTCCGCCCGGTTCCAGTGTGCAGCGCACCGAGCAGGACGGCGAGCACGGCCGGTGGGGGCACGATTACCGCCTCGCCAACAAGTATCTCGAGGCCCTCGACATCGGCCAGCCCGGTCTCATCGATCGAGACGAGCTGGAACGTCTTGCGCAGGAATACATCTGATCCTCGAGACGTACCTTCAGAAGATTTCACCCATCTCGGTGCGTAGCTGCTTCAGTGACTGAGTGAGGATTCTGGATACATGCATCTGAGAGATGCCGACCTTTTCGGCAATCTGGGATTGGGTGAGATGGCCGAAGAATCTGAGAACGACGATCGTGCGCTCGCGCTCCGGTAGTGCCAGGAGCGCGGGCCGCAGGGTTTCGTGATTGTCGATCCGACTGATCGCTTCGTCGTACTGTCCCAAAGTGTCTATCAGAGTCAGACCACTCCCGTCGCCGGCGGACGCGGTGTCGAGCGGTGTGGTTCGGTACGAATTACCGGCGGTCAAACCTTGTTCGACCTCGTCCGGTTCGATGTCGAGTTCCTTGGCGAGTTCCGCGACTGTCGGTGCACGGCCGAGCGTCTGGGACAAAGTCGTGAGCGCCCGGTTGAGGGCAAGGTGCCGTTCCTGAAGGCTACGAGGCACTCGCACGGACCAGCCGTGATCGCGAAAATGCTTGCGTACCTCACCCATGACGGTCGGGACGGCGAACGACAGGAAATCCGATCCTTTGTCGACGTCGAATCGCTGCACGGCCTGTATGAGCCCGACGCGAGCAACTTGCTCCAAGTCCTCGAAAGGCTGGCCACGCCCCTGGTATCGGCGAGCGACGTGTGTGGCCAGGGGTAGGCACAGTTCGATGATCGAGGTGGTGATCTTTTCTCGGCTGGGATCATTCGGCGGAAGCGAGGCCATCGAGACGAACAGTTCGACAGCTGTTTCGTACTGGTCCTTCTTGTCCGGTGGGACAGCGGTCACGCACGCTCCTGGGGCAAGCCCTTTTCAAGCGTCATCGTCAGGGTGATGTGACCGTCCGCGTCGATTTCCGACTGTTCCAAGCGGACGGAATCGACCAGCGCTTCGAGAACGAACCATCCGAAGCTGTGCGACTTGTCGGGTATCTCGGAGTGCGCGATCACGGACACGACGGTCCGAAGTGTGCGGCCGACGGTGTCGAATCGGCAGGTCAGGTCGCTGGACGGTATCGCGTGGCCGATGAGGATGCTCGCGACTTCGTCCATCGCCAGAGCAAGATCGGCTGTTCCGTCGACATCGAGTCCGGTGTTGTTGGCAACCGTTCGGGTGATTCCGCGCAGAGTGGGAAGTTGAGAGTACGACGCGCGGACGCGGAGCGAGGCGATGGAGTCGTGAGTTAGTTCGGTTTCGGTCGGACTCGACAGAGGGATCAAGGGGCTTCCTGTAGGTAGATGTGGCGTAATTCCGGCGGACCGAGGCAAGGACCGGTACCGGCCGTGCGTGCCAGCCATCTCTACCCCGGAAGTATTCATGGCCTTGGATTACCCTTCGCCCGGCGAACTAACCCTCTTTACCCGAACTAGAGGATGAATTGTGAGACACATCACCTGTGGTGCGGACGTACCGAATCCTCATCTTTCATTTTCGCGTCGTTCGGGTACAGCCGCTTCATGGACACCCATTCGGACAGACAGATCCCCGTACACATACGACCGGAAGGTGTCACTGATGACGAGGTGAAGGCGGCAGGAGTGCTGTCGAACGCCCTTGAAACGGTGGAACGGGCACGCGGTGCTCTGTACGACTTCCATCAGCTGATAGGGCATGCCGATCTGATGCTCGACGAGGTCGTCGAGCTACTGCGATCCAGCGGCAACGACGACCTGGCCGATCAGGTCGAGGGCGAGTTGATCGGCCGGAACGTGGTCGAGGGGCGCTGGACTTTCCAGTTGGTCGAAGAGTTCGACGAGAACTACTGGTCGTTTTTTCGTGAATGCGAGAAAGTGGTGCGCGACAAGCTGGCAGGCGGAGTGCCGCACCTCTTCGAAGCCGAGATGAAGGAGCGACGCCGCACGCACGGTTTGCGGCACCACGAGGCCAGGCCCTGAGGTTCCTGCCTACTCTCGTGAGCTCGTCGCGGCACTGATCAGTGGTTCAGTTCGAGCTTTGCGCAGCGATTCTCGCTCGGTCGCCGTCATGCCGCCCCAGATACCGTGGGGTTCCCCGGTCTGGATGGCGTGCACCAGGCATCTCTGCACGACAGGGCATCTGGCGCACACCAGCTTCGCCGAACTCTCGCGCTTCGCTCGCCTGGAGCCGCGCTCGTTCGTATCGTCGTAGAACAGAGCGGGGTCGGTGTCGCGGCAGGTGCCGGACAGTTGCCAATCCCACTCGTCGGCAAGGGGCCTGGGAGATGTTTAGGAGCGCATGAACATGGACGTTCCCTTCGCTGCGTGACGAACTCGACTCGGATCGCGGATCCAGGTCGGGTGTTAAGGCAAAGCTCGGTCCCGCCGGCCTGAACCGGCGGGACCTTCGAGGCTCCTCCCTCGAGGGGGAAGATTTCGGGGGTACCTCTGGTCGGTCATTACCCAGCCGTACAACTTTTGAATCCCGGTCGTCAGGAATTCTTTTGATCCACGGCACGTCGTTCTGCTGCGGCGACAAGACCACCGGCGATGTCGCGCACCTTGACGTTCCATTCCTGCGACATCTGGACCAGAAAGTCGAAGGCTTGGTCGGCCGAGCACTCACGCTCGGCCATCAGTAATCCCTTGGCCTGCTCGATCAAGGGCCGAGAATCCAAAGCTCTTCTCAGTTCGTCATTTTCCGCGCGAAGGCGGGTGAGGACGTCTGACGCCGAACTGGACTGCTGAGCCAGCGGTCGTTGAACCTCGTATACACGATGAAGCACACCGATGACCCTGCCGTCATCATCGGTGACGGCGGAATTCACCGTATTCCAATAGCGGGTGACAAACATCCCGCTCCCGCGCTCGTCGCGCACGTCGTAACGCTGAGTCGGCAGTGCGTCCCGAGTTCGGGAGTGCATCGTGCGCTCGAATGACGTTGTCAACGAGAAGATTCCATCGGCAAACGAGTCGTCGGGATTGTCGGGGAAGGCTTCGAACACTTCCACTCCGTGCAATTGATCGAGGCTGCGACCGGATACGGCAAGGTATTCGTCGTTTGCGCCCTGGATACGAAAATCGCTGTCCACGAGCAGAAGAGAAGAACTGCTTGCCGCAAATCGATCGCTACGAACGATCGAGCGGAGAGTGCTCGAACTCATGATTGTGTCGTTTCTGTCCTGTCTTCGACGGTTGCGGCCCCTGATATTTCAGAAGTAGTTGATCGCGAGAACTCCAAGGGCGGTGCCTGCCACGATCGATCCGAACAACAAACGCTGCTGCAACACGAACATCTGATACTCGCGACGTGTTTGTGTCGACGTGCCGCGCGAGTCCGCAGACATGCTCTGGCCCTTCCCGGTTGGGGGGTGTGCGGTTTCGGCCGCCCCCCGCTCGGCCTAACCCGCGGACGGTGCGTCAGTTCTGACGCGCCTCATTTGCGGCATCCTGCTCGGTGGACGCGCCTTCGTGTACGAGGCTGCCACCCGAGTTCTCGAGGTGAGCACGAACGAACCACTGGAACTTTTCCAACTGCGCCGTCTGGCCGATCAACATGTCCTCGGTGATCGGATCGATCTTGCCGACGCTGTCGATTGCGGTGCGACTGTCGGTGATGATCCCGGTGTAGACGAGGTCGAGCGCAGCGAGGTGCGCACGAGCGTCGTCGCGGCCGACGGAGTAGTCGTCCCACGTTCGATCGCGCTCGATTGCTCCCGCAGTGCCCTTGGGCGAGTTACCCAGTGCCGCGATACGTTCGGCCACATCGTCGGCGTAGCCGCGAACCAACTCCACCTGGGGGTCGATCATCTCGTGCACGCCGATGAAGTTGGGGCCCACGACGTTCCAGTGAACGTGCTTGAGCGTGAGGTGAAGATCGTTGTAGGCGCTGAGGCGTTCCTGCAGAATATCGGCGACGGACGAACCGTCTGCGCTGCTCAGTCCCGGTACGGTGAACTCGGACATATGTTTTCCTCTCGTCTTGATGGGGAGCGCCCTCCAGTGGGGCGGTCTCGCGCCATCGTCAATCGGATCGCGTGTCGGTCAGGTTCAGTGCGCGAGTGCTACTGGCTCCTCTGTCACCGGGTCGCCGTACATCATCGCGATTCGGCGCTTGACCTCTTCGGTTGTCAAAGTCGCACTTGCGACAGTGATTCCGATGCCGGTGGTGCTCTCGCCCTGTGTGGGCGGGATGTCGATCGTCGTCATCTTGCTCCCGGTGAAGAGTGTGCCGTGAGGGAGTCGGCTGAACCACCGACTCCGACGTCTGGGTGTTCTGCGCCTTCGAGCTCCAGTTATGGCGCTTTCAGGTGCTACAAAATCTATATCAGCCGATGTAGATAATTGGCAAGGCTACTTCGATTCGCGGGCGAAGGAAAGCGCATTGTGCAATCTTGTCGAAATCGGCTTTGATCTGCCATTTCACGCCCTTTCTGCTCGACGATTCTTGTTGTCAGTGGTCCTGGACACGCTTGAATCTATGTCCTGGGCGTCAGATTCACTGCGTGATGGTGCTAAGGTCGGGTGACGCCGATTGAGACAGCCGACACCGAACTAGGAGGTTCCAGTGACGTCGGAATCCCAGACCCGGGCGCTGCGCGGCGTGTACGGGATCTCAGTGATGTCTGAACTGTCCGGGGTAGGACCTCAGACGCTGCGCCTTTACGAGCGAAGGGGCTTGCTCACACCAACCCGCACCGATGGCGGTACGCGCCGGTACAGCGAGGCCGACCTGGATACGCTCGGACGAATCACCGCGCTGATCGACGACGGAGTCAATCTCGTCGGTATTCGTCTGATTCTGTCCCTCGAGGCCGAGAATGCAGTCTTAGCGGCTCGAATCAGCCAGTTGACCGCCGAGGGGGACTAGTGGTGCTGCTCGAGACGATGCCGTTCAGGATGGAGTTTCGGTGCGGGTAGGGTCGCCGAAGTCCGCGTCGGCGGAGATTTTGTTCCCTGCCGCTGCGATCTGTTCGAGCGCGGCGTCCAAAGCATCGACCAACCATTGATGCGACGCCTCCGCGAGGAGGCGATCCGGAGTGTCGGTGTTCTCGGATTGGAAGAACCGCACCAGCCATGATTCTCCGTTGTCGGGTCGATCGGAGAGTCCAGCCGCGGTATTGGTCGCCAGAAGGAACCGGTTGTATTCGAGGTCAACACGAATGGCGTACTCGCCGAACAGGTTCACCACGTTGGCCGGCCGATGAGTAGCGGCAGCGAGCGCAATGAGAGCGTCGTTGTAGGTTTCGGAGTACTTCATCGTGAGGGGCATGGTCGGCCTGTCTTTCTGGGCCGATGCAGCATTGCACGGCTATGTCGAGGAGATCAGTTCGCAGCCGCTGCTTGACGATGAACTGAAACCAATCCTAGCTCGAGCCTCCGAGCGCACTGACGCAAGCCCGTGGGGGGTCAGTTGTTGCGCGCAAAGTTCGACTCACGCTCCGTGAGGAACTGATCGTCCGGAAGCGGTCCAGGTGGGGCAAGCGCAGTCAGGAACGACTCGGCCCACTGATGCACATCGTGTGTCATGACCTGTCGATGCAGCGCAGCCATACGTCGGCGGCCTTCCTTCGGATCCTGATGAACCGCGGTCAGGATCGTATTCTTCACGCCGTCCAAATCGTGCGGGTTGACCAGATATGACTGTCGTAATTCCATTGCGGCACCGGTGAACTCGCTGAGAACGAGAGCACCTCCGAGGTCGCCACGACAGGCCACGTACTCCTTGGCCACCAGATTCATCCCGTCGCGCATCGGCGTCACGAGCATGACGTCGGCAGCGACGAACAGTGCGATCAGTTCTTCACGGTCGACCGGCTGATACAGGTAGTGAACGACGGGGCGGCCGATCTGACTGTGGTCACCGTTGATGCGGCCCACCTGCTCTTCGATGACGCTACGCAGGTCGATATAGTGCTGCACGCGTTCACGACTGGGCGTCGCGAGCTGCACCATCGTGTACTTCTCCGGATCCAGACGGTCCTCGTCGAGGAGTTCCTTCAAGGCTTGAAGCCGCAGGTCGATACCCTTGGTGTAGTCCAGCCGGTCGACTCCCAGCAAGATTTTCTCGGGATTTCCCAGCTCTTCCTTCAATTCGCGCGCGCGACGCAGGACCGAATCGCTTTTCGACTGGCGCTCGAGTTCGGCAGAATCGACGGAGATGGGAAAGGCGCCCACCTTGACGACGCGAGAATCGAAATCCACATGCCCGAGCGCACTTCGAACACCGACGCCCGCGGTCGTCGTCTTGAGGCCGAGAAGTTTGCGGGCCAAGAACAGGAAATTGTTTGCGCCACCAGGTAAGTGGAAGCCGATCAGATCGGCGCCCAGCATTCCCCTGACGATCTCCTTGCGCCACGGAAGCTGCATGAAGAGCTCGACCGGCGGGAACGGGATATGAAGAAAGAACCCGATCGTCAGATCTGGCCGCAGTTCGCGCAGCATCGCCGGCACAAGTTGCAACTGATAGTCCTGCACCCAGACAGTCGCTCCGTCCGCGGCGCAACGCGCGGTTTCCTCGGCGAACCGCTGGTTGACCGCGACGTAGGTGTGCCACCACGACCGCTCGAACGTCGGAGCCACCAGAACGTCGTGGTAGAGCGGCCACAACGTGTCGTTGGAGAACCCCTCGTAGTACTCGGCGAGGTCCTGAGAGGTCAGCTCGACGGGAAACAGACGAAGGCCGTCAACCACTATCGGATCGACCTTCTCGTCCGCGACCCCCGGCCAGCCGACCCAGGCGCCATCCCGCTGTCGCAGGATGGGTTCGAGCGCAGTGACGAGCCCACCCGGACTTCGCTTCCAGTTCTTGCTTCCGTCTTCGTCGGTTTCGAGATCGACCGGCAGTCGGTTTGCGACGACGACGAATTCGGAGAGCTTTTCGAGATCGGTACTCACGCCGACATCGGCTCCGCCAGGGTCTCGTCCAGGACGGAGGTCGAGGACAGGTACGCGACTGCATCGGCTGTCGAGTCGGTGTACACGATGTCGGTGTCCATCTTCAGAAGAGACAGCGGACGCCTGACAGGGTGCGCTGCGACGAGCGTCCACGGCACGCCGAGCCTCCGTGCCTTGGCCGACAGAGTCTCGATGATGGAAAGACCTCCGACGGAGATGAACTGGACGTCCGAGCAGTCGAGTACGAACGGGTGTCGCTCACCGATCAGGTCGTCGACGCAGGCAGCGAAATCAGCTCGGGACCGGACGTCGATCTCGCCGCTGACCACGAGCGACTGAATGTTTTCGGCACAGGTCGTCGTGAAGGTGGGGGGACTGTCCGTACGCTCATCTGTAGTTCTCGAAAACTCGTTCATCGAAACTCCTGACGGATTGCTCGAAACGGTTCGTTCGAACGGTCTGGTTCGAAACGGTTTCGTTCGAAACCGGGAAACGGCACGGGAAGCAACGCACGAACCGTGCTCGTCTTCAACGGCTGGGTACTCAACCGTGCTGAGTGCCTACCTTACCGCATCGCGAAAACCCAGGTGAAAAGCGTTAGATCCGTACGGATTTCAAGGTCCCGTGAGCGTCGGCCCACGGGACCTTGGTCCCGATGGTTGAGACCTTCCGGGATCAGTCGGTGTCAGTCGCCGGGCCGGTGCTCGAGGCTCCGCCCTCGTCGGCCCACGTACGTTCGCCCGACGGATCGGTCTGAACGTCCTTGGGTGCGGTGTCGGAGCCGGTTCCCGGACCGTGGTCGGTGCCGGTGGTCTGCGGCTCGTCCGTCTGATCCGTGCGGTCGGTGGAATTCTGTTCACTCATGGTGTGCGTTTCCTTCGGGAAGTCGTTGTTCATGTACTTGTCGTTTCCTGCTCACCCGCGACGGGTACTCAGTAGGGGGTAGTGCGTCACGTCGAGCCAGTACGTCACGTCGAGTCCATACCGGCAAAGTCAGCTGTCACCGAAGCAGGAGATTTCACGTGAACCATATGACCGTGACGACCGAACACCTGCGTGCACTGCTGGGCAGTGGCCCCCATTCGGAATTGGTAGCGGTCGGGGGCGAGATCGAGATCTACGTCCCCGATGAAGAAGGGTTCGGTCTCGAGGGTATCTCGCTTGTCACTCGCGAGCAGTTGGCCGAACGTCTACCGTCCTCACCCGACAACCCCGACGAAGGTGAACTACGTATCGCCGCAGAATCGTTGAGCGAGATGATCGCCGAACTCGGCGGTTGAACTCCGAAGTTCGGGGCAGTCGACGTCAGATCTGCGGGATCGGATCCGGGGGGTACGGGTTCGGTGGCGTCGGAGTCGGTGGCACGGGCGGTGGATTCAGCGGATCGGGTGGTGTCGGCGCCGGTGGTGTCGGCGGACCCGGGTCGGGGGTGGGGCCCGGCGCCGGTGGTGGGGGAGTGGTCATGAGTGCCGGGTTCCCAAACACTTGCCGAACAAACACCTAGTGTTCGGAGTGGCTTTTGGTGTTCCCTGCGGCAGGTAGATCATCGACGATGTCGACTACGGCGATGTGGGTGCTCTCTGCAGAGACCGGTGGGTCCGTGTCGCCGAGCATCAGGTGAACGACGTCCACGACGGTGAACCGAACCCGATCCGACAGTTCGGCCAGATCCACTCCGTATGGCGCTGCCAGTTCGATACGTAGTGAACGTATTTCGTGGCCGTCGACGAAGAACTCGATGCTGCTCGGCGAGCAGTGGTGCCGAGAACGTATCTCGGCGGCCAAGTGGGTGCGGAGTACGTGCTCGCTCACCGACACAGTGCCTAGACGTGGACCTTCCGACGCGTGTGCGTCGAGCGGCCAACCGGACGCCGAGGTCGACCGTAGCGCCCGGATCACCTTGTCGCTGATTCGATCCCAGCCCGGCTCGGGAGCGTTCCGCAGGACGTCGGATGCGTGCGCCATCAATGCGTCGGTTCGTGATTCAGTCATCGCCACCTCGTCATTCGTTCACTCAGGTTAGCCCGTGCACGATGGTGATGCCCGCGCACCGCATCCGGGGTGAGTCTTAGAATCTTGCCGATTTGAACGAACGTGAGCATCTCCACCTCTCGCAGCGTCCATGCCGCACGCTGGCGATAAGGCAGTTCACCCAACGCTTCTTCCAATGCCTCGAGGAACGCGGAGTTCGAGGTCGTGTCGAACGGGCCGGCCTCGGGAGACGGCACGAGAGGATCGAGCAATCTGTCGTCGATCGGTTGAGCTCTCTTGATTCGATAGCTGTCCACGATCTTTCGGGAACAGATCGCGAAAAGCCATGTTCGCATCGACGATTCGCCACGAAATGAATCGAGTCGGCGCCACGCGGCCACGAAGGTGTCCTGGACTACCTCGAGAATGTCGCCTTCATCTGCGAGCATTCGACGCGCATAGCGGTGAAGTGCAGGTCCGTAGTAGTGCACCAGTGACTCGAATGCTTCTCGGTCGCCGAGTATCGCAGCGTCCACCGTTGCGGTGTCCAAGCCGTCAGGTGCTTCGGTGAGCCCCTGTGTGTGCGGTAACGCCACAGTCGCTCCTCTCGCGGAAATGCGGAAAACTCGGCTGCGTTCGAAGATTGTTCGCCCGGCCGGGGCGTTGAATGTTACGGACAGTAACTAACAAGTGTCAGTGATGCACGTCACCTGACTGGGGCATTCGGTTTTGCCTTCGAGTGACGACTACACAGGTAGATCGATCAACAGGAGGAGATGACAATGGTCAGCACACAGGTTGCGACAGCATCTACGAAGGATGTTGCATCATCGAACGACTCGGCTCTCGTGAGCTCTCAAGGAAAGACGTCGATCGCCGACACCGTTGTCTCGAAGATTGCCGGCATCGCTACGCGAGAGGTGAGCGGCGTGTACGACGTTGGCGGCGGAGCGTCGCGGGTTGTCGGGGCACTGCGCGAGCGGATCCCCGGCGCGAGTGTCAACCACTCCCAGGGAGTATCGGTCGAGGTCGGCGAAAAGCAGGCAGCGGTCGACATCGACATCGTGGCCGAGTACGGCGTATCGCTCGCCGATCTGGCCACCGGCATTCGCCGCAACGTCATTGCGGCGCTCGAACGGATGACGGGTCTCGAAGTGACCGAGGTGAACATCACGGTTCACGACGTTCACCTCGACGAGGGCAGTGACGACGAAACCGGCGAGCCCAAGACTGCACGGGTGCAGTGAGTTCCGAAATCGCCGACACCATCGCGGCGGCTGTGACGGGGATACCTGGGGTCGCCTCGCTTCATGCCGGAATGTTCGGCGAGGTTGGCACGTACCTCCCCGGCCGCCGCGTCGTCGGCGTGCGGGTGACGGAGTCGTCGACAGACATCCATGTGTGCATCTTCGCCGACGCCGCCGTTCGAGACACGGCTTTACGTATCCGCCAAGCGGTTTCAGGACTCGTTACAGGCCCCGTGAACGTGACAGTGGAAGACGTAGTCGGTCGTGCGCACGATGCCTGAGCACTCTCGGGGTTCAGTTCCCGATCGACGATCCGCACGCCGAGAGGCGATCAGGAACTACCACCCCGACGTGGGCGGATCTGCCGACGCGCTCAATCGAGCACTCGAACGCGTCGACCGGGACTTCGCATCCCCGATCGGTGTGGTTGTGCGCACGTCGCTGCGCGGCACGATGCGACAGATAGCCAAACCCGTTCGGGCCCAGTACACGCGGGTGCGCGCTCGGTTTCCGGGTGCAAAGACCTACACCGAGATCTGACAGGCACCATCGAACATCATCCACAACGGAGGATTCACATGACCACCTCGACTGTCGGCCTACTGGCAGGACTACTTCTCGGAGTCGCAGCTGCTGCAGGCGGTTTCACCGGATTCCTCATCGCTCTGGTTCTCGGTGTGATCGGATACCTCGTCGGTGGTCAGCGTGACGGCGAGTTCGATCTCGGTGTGATGCTGAAGGGTCGCGGACGTGGCTGAGACAGCTCGACCGGAGTCGTCTGTGCTTGGTGAGCCGGGCGATCGCGGAACGCTGACGATTCGAGACAGAGTCGCGCAGAAGTTGGTTCTCGAGGCGACGCGCGGAACCCCGGGGGTGCGCCATCACGCCGCCGGCATGGACAAACTGACCGGGCGCGAATTGCCGAGGGCGCGAGTGCTGGTATCCGGCAAGCGGGTACGGGCCAAGGTGGACATCGCGATCGAGTGGCCCGGATCCTTGTCGGTCATCGGTACCGCGGTGCGAGAGAACGTGACAACCCAGTTGCAGTCTGTATCGGGCCTGGACGTAGACGGCGTGGACGTGGCGATCGTGAGCGTTCTCCCGGCATCGACCAAGCGTGACGCGGGAAGGAAAGTGCGATGACCGCCGACAAGGTCGCACCACCCACTGCCTCGAGGGCTGCCGCTCCGGTTCCCCTTGCGGCGCCCGGATCGGCCGTCACGGGATTCCTCATCGCCGCGGCGCTACTTGCGCTCGGCGTGGTCGGCGTCCGCGACGCGCTGGTGGATACCGGCGTGATCACCGGGTCGCAGTGGATACCAAGTGCTGCCGCATATGTGGACGGGCTCGCGTACCAGGGTTGGATGTTGCCGGCGGGGATCGCAGCCGTCGTTCTCGGCCTGTGGTTCGTCATCCTCGGACTCAAACCGCGACGAAAGACTGCCAATGCCTTGGTCGGAGTCGCGAATACGTGGATCGATCCCGCCGATGTAGCGGCGATAGCGTCTGTTCGCGTCGAGTCACTGGCCCAGGTTCGATCCGCTTCGTCACACGCGACCCGGCGCAAGCTGGAAGTGAAGGCCTCGGTCACGCCCGATGGAGCCGCCACCGCTGAATCGGAAATCCGTGCGGTGCTGGGGGACTTGGCCGGGTCGCTGTCACCATCGCCGCGAATCAAGGTTCGTATCCAGACGGGATCGCTGTCATGACTCGGACGGCGACGGCGATGGATCGTATGGCGACATGCGTCGTGGGGATGCTCGCGATAGCGCTGGGAGTTGCAGCGATCCTGTGGAATCGCGACGTGATCAAGGATTTCCCGGCGCGTATCGAGATCCCGTGGGCTGAAGATCTTGTCGATCACTCGTGGTGGCCATGGGCTGTCGGAGCTGGGGGAGTACTGCTAGTCATCCTCGCGTTGCGGTGGTTGATCGCGCATGTGCCGCTGCGTCGGGTGAAGGAGATCACCGTCCATGGGTCGAACTCACACAATTCCATCACCGCGGATCTGGGTGCGGTGGCGGAAGGGGCGAGCGCATCACTGGAGGACTTCGACGAAGTGTCGCGTGTCCGAGGAAAAGCGTTGCTCGATCGTGGAGTTCGCACGATCGATTTGCGAGTGACATTGAGACGTAGCGTCGTATCCGGATCGGAAACGTTGTCCGAGCTGATTTCTCGCGTCACCGACACGGAGGATCAAGTCGCTGCGGTGGTCGGTGATCCATCCGTCGCGACCAGAACTCACATCGCCGTGGAAAGCGCGAAACGCGATGAGCCGAGAACTCTCTGATCAATCGAGGTTTGAGCCTCCCGACGGCCGGGTATTGGTAGACCTCCCGATCGTGCACAGAGTCATGGATGTTGCTGTGGCACTGTGCGTCACGGTGCTCCTGGCGACCGTGACCTCGATGGCGATCGCGATCGTCGTGACGCTGATCATGTGTGCGTCGGTGAGTGTCGTTTCTCGTATGTGGTGAATCGCCAGTCATTTTGGTTCTGTCGTGAACACCTGATAGAAAGGTAAGCAGACAATGTGGCTGCTACTGAGTGCACGATCCCCCGCGTCGTGCGGTGGAGAGTCCGGTTGTGTGCAAACACTACCCGCGATCACGGTCTAGTTGCGCGGGCCGATCGCTCGGAACTCTCCCTTCGCCGGCAGTCTCTCATTGCGCCGCCCCTCTTTACTCTAAGGAGTTCAAATGCTTCCTCTCGGTATCATCGCCTGGATCATCATCGGTGGACTGGCGGGTTGGATCGGCAGTAAGATCATGAAAACCGATGCGCAGCAGGGGATCTTCCTCAACATCGTTGTCGGTGTCATCGGCGGTCTGATCGGTGGTTTCCTGCTTCGAGTCTTCGGCGTCGATGTCGAGGGCGCGGGCTGGATCTTCAGCTTCCTCACTTGCCTCCTCGGCGCTGTCATCTTGCTGTTCCTGGTCAAGGCAGTCACCGGAAAACGCTGACACGCATTTGTCCACGCAGTTCGAGTTCGACTGAATCCACGACCGAATTCCACGGCCGAACGCACGACCGAATCCAAGAAGGAGAAATACATGTCTGACTTCATCGACAAGGCAAAGCACCGCGCTGAGGATCTCATCGGCGAGGCGAAGGAAAAGTTCGGAAACGCCACGGGCAACGATGATCTGGCTGCCGAGGGTGTTGCCGATCAGGGCGAGGCGAAGGTCAAGAAGGCCGGAGACACTGTCAGTGACAAGGTCTCGGATATCAAGGACAAGTTCACAAGCTGAGTGAGCTTCAGCGCGGTTGATCGGCATGTCCGGTCAACCGCGCTTTTGTGTGCCTCCCCGGCCGTTGCGGCTACCGCGATACGCGAACTTGCGCGTTTCTGCGAGCCACTCCGGAAGCATGCGCATGTGGGCCGGTGTGTTCAGAATCGGATCGAAGGACGGCTGGAGGCAATCCGGGTGGTCCTCGACTTCGTCGAGGCAGAGATGTCCGATCGGTATCAACTGAAGTTGAATCCTCGCGAGGTACACGGAGAAGTGCAGCGGGGAATGATCGACCGCAGCTTTCAATGCAGACAAAGAAGTGCCGGCCGGATGGACGCCGCGCGGTGTCACGATCAGCCACGCCGCGGCACCGCCCGCGCGTGAGTAAGGAACCAGTGTGCTGTATCTCGCGCCGTTCCACGAGAAAGCCGGAGCTGGAAACATTTTCGAGAAGGTAGAAAGTCCTGATGTTGCGAGAAGAATGTCCCACGGGTTTTCATCTGCGCCGACATCGTGCAACCGAAGCGCCAGGCCGAGTACGTCGGGTAGGTCTCCGGGTGTTCCGAGGGCTTTCGACATTCGAGCGGTGACGGTAATCGTCGACGACTCCGATACCGGCCACCATGGGGTGGCCGGCTTCAATGTTCCCTTCAGTTCGATCCCGTGAGGGTGAAAAACCCTGGCCATGCGCAGCGATGATGCGAAGTGGAACGGCGCACCGACCAGCTTTCCGATCGCGCTCTTGCCGGCGGGGATGATCGAATTGATCGTCACAGCTTCCTTTATCTGAGAATTCTCCGCCCGTGAAGCGCCCGGACTGGACGGACGTTCAGGCGTATTGACGGGCTTTACAGTGGCGTCTTTCGGCTTCCCAGTGGTGGTGATTGCTAATCATGTGACCTGCCGTAACAAAAGTCTCGCCCGGCGGGATAATTAGCCAAACGCATAAATTGGTCGTTATGGTTTGTTTGTCCGTAACGGTGCGATCGGACCTGCGACCGTCGCGAACTGGCGAGATTGCTACTCGTGATTTGTGTTTGGTGATTGCGCGGAAACAAGAAATGTCGAGGAGACACGCTGATGGGCCACTCTCGAACCTGGCTGACGCGCGCGCTGGCAATGCCGGTGGCTGTCGCGGTCACTTTGTTGCTTCCGCTCGGCAGCGTCGCCTCCGCCCAGGATTTCGAGGACGACGCAGATACTTCGGTGGCCGCCTCAGCCACAACTCCGATCTCCTTCACCGAACTCGGACGAGGAACAGACATCGTGTTCTCCTCCGATGACGCACCCGTCTTGGTGACCGTGCCGGTGCCGGACGGACTCACCGCAACAGCCGTGACCGGAATCCTGACCGCCCCGACCGACTTCAGTAGGGGTTGGCTCGAGGTGACTGCCGACGGCAGATTGGTGAGCCGCGTCGACTTCGACGCCGGGCAGGCCGGAACCG
The DNA here is from genome assembly GCF_963525155.1 of uncultured Rhodococcus sp. Classification (NCBI taxonomy): domain Bacteria; kingdom Bacillati; phylum Actinomycetota; class Actinomycetes; order Mycobacteriales; family Nocardiaceae; genus Rhodococcus; species uncultured Rhodococcus sp. The sequence goes on along the minus strand of NZ_CAURKP010000058.1, from coordinate 11,762 downwards.
GTCTACCGATTTCGGTTCCGTTGCAAGGTCTCGAAGTGGTCGACCGGAGCGTGACCGTGTCGATGATCGCTCACCTCGTTCCCGTCGACGACCGCTGCTACGACCGAACGAGATACCAGCCCCTTGCGCTCCGGGATGCCTTTGTCACCTACGACGGTGCCGAGCAGCAGCCCACGACTGTTGCAACCTTCTTTCCGCCGATTTTGAGGAAGGCAACCATCTACGTCACGGATGGTTCGTCACGGTCACAGCAGAGTGCGGCTCTGCAGCTGAGTGCAGCGATTGTCAACAAGTACGGAAGTCAGCCTGACGCCGTGGTGGTGGAACAACTGCCGAACGGCCAGAGTCTGCCGTCCGCTGAGCCGGGACTGTTCGAGAGAGCTGTAGTACTCGGCAACAGTGGGGACGCCGGCATCGATCTCGCGGCTGCTCCGAATGGTGCACCAGTGCTGCGAATTTCAGGGGACGACAAGACCCTCGTTCCTCAGGTCAGTCTGTTGGCGGCGAACTTCGACGGCTACTGGGCGGCGAGCAGGGCGCTCGCGTCACCGGACAACACAGTTGCCCAGATTTCCCAGGACGCCATCACCGTCGGTGAGCTGAAGCTCGGAACGCTGACGGCTTCCGGTCTCAATCACATCGAGGTCGACGTCCCGTTCAGCCAGTCGCAACTGGGGCGTCCGATGAAGGACGTGTCGATCCGAATGATCGGTTCCTATGTACCGCTGCCGAATTCACGCAACGGAGAACTGTCGATTTCGCTGGGGGACTCACGGCTTGCTTCGCAGACGGTGAACGAGACAGGGCGCTTCGACATCGGCGTCGATGTTCCGAACGAACTCCTGCGTCGCGACCTGACCTTCGAAGTCTCGATGGATGTGACCGGCGACTTCCAATGCGGCACCAGTAGCCCGTCTTCGCTCACTGTCGATCCGGCAAGCACCATCACGTCCACTACCGGATTCCCGCCGACGCCTGGAGGATTCCAGGCATTACCGCAGTCGATGCTGCCCACACTCGATGTTGGTTTGAGTCACGGTGATTTCGCAGATCTCGTTCGCGCGCAGCGCCTCGTTGTCGCGATGCAGCGGTTGAGCTATCTGCCGCTGCAACCGCGTGTGCTCCCGTTCGGCGACGCGGCGACCAGTTCGCTGCCGGCGTTGTTGATCGCGGCGGACGGGAAGCTTCCCACTCCGGTGGCTCTACCCATGGACACAGCAGATCAAGGGCTCCTGCGCTTGCAGGGTCTGGAATTCGGTGGACAATACGGTGCCTTGCAGGTGGTTTCGGGTTCGCACAACGAAGTGGTGGCGCTGACCTCTGAGGGTGATGCGGCCGATGCCGACGGTCTGCTCAACTGGTTGGAAAGTGGGAAGGACCGGTTCGCAGAACTGACCGGCGATCTCCTGGTCGCGCCTCGGGGAGGTGAGCCCTTCGATGTCGGAGTCAACGTCGCCCCGTTGGGCACCGCGACCTCGGCCGAAGAGGAGACCGGACTGAGCGCGGTCACGATCGGCTGGATCGGATTCGGGACCGTGGTTCTGATCGCTGTTGCCGTCGGTGGTGTGCTCGTGGCTCGGCGTCGCGGACAGTGACCGTCACCGATCACCCGGCCCTGTCCGTCGCGGTCCACGATCTACCGGGCCGCAAGCCATGGCGGATGTTCGTCGCGCTCTTCGCGGTCTACACCGCGTTGGGCGTGTGGATGAACGCGGGTATCGGGTTCATCTTCACCGATTCGCTCAGCCGCGTCGCCGCGGTGTCGGCGATGCTGCTCAGCCGTGATCCGCACTTCGCGGCGATCGGGTTCGTGTTCACCCCGTTGACGGCGGCAGTCCAGATTCCGATGGGCCTGATGGGTCATTGGTGGCCGGATCTGCTGCGGTGGAACATCACTGCGGTCGTGATGTCCGCGGCCTTCATGGCTGGTGCTGTGATTCAGGTACGTGGGATCAGCCGCGACCGTGGGTGTGCGCGATGGGTCACCGTCGTCCTGACCGTGCTGTTCGCTGTCAACCCGATGATCGTCATGTACGCGGCGAGCGGAATGAGCGAAGCTCCGTTCCTCCTCTTCGTTCTGTGGGCGACACGTCGATTGATTCGGTGGATGCGAAGCGACGACGTACACGACCTCATCGGTGCCGGCCTCGCTTTCGCTCTGGCGTACCTCACCAGATACGACGCATTGGCCCCGCTGTTCGTCGCGGTGGTGCTGGTGACCGTGGTGAGTTGGCTTCGTTTCCGCCCGACTGCGGAGGAGCGCGGCGAGGGCGCGGGGCCTGGCTTGCGGCTCTGGGCAGCAGCCCTCGACGGTGCCGTAGTGCTGATGCCGGGATTCCTTGCCTTCGCCTTGTGGTCGTTTGCCAGTTGGCTCATCACAGGTCAAGCGTTCCAACAGTTCTCGTCGGTCTACGGGAACAGTTCCATCCTGGAGCAGGCTGGTGCCGGAACCGACTCACCGATCGCCCGTCTTGCGTTCTCGATTACCGAAATGGCCGTACTCGGCCCGGCGCTCCCGGTGCTCGCGGTCCTTGCAATCATCTACGCACTTCGGCGGCGCGACACCGAAGTGGTCGTGCCTCTTGTGTTGTTCGGCGCCATCCTCGGTGCCCAAACCTTGCTCTACGTGATGGGATCGACGTTTCCCCTTCTGCGCTTCTACATTTCGATCATTCCGCTGTGTTTCGTGTTGGTCGTCCTGATCGCACCTCGCGGTGCGCCGGTCGTCACGCGTCGACCGGGGGCTGCTGCGTCACGCTCGGTATCGACGTACCCCGAGCAGTCGGGGCCCTCTCTGCCCCTTGTGATCTCTCTGTGCTTGCTGGTCGGGTCGACGCTGGTCACGTTTGTCGCGATGGGTAATGCGCGGATCGCAGTGCTCGAGCATTCCATTGCCAGTGCGATCATTCCGGGCCGGCAGAACCTGGAGGAGCAGACGAATCTGCGCACGTTTGCGGCCGAGCGTCGCATCGCCAGATACCTGGACGACTTGGCTCTGCCGGAGGGGTCGGTTCTGCTCGACACCGTGCAGAGCTATGCCGTCGTGGCGTCGTCGAACAACCCTCGGCAATTCGTCGTGCCTTCCGATGCGGACTTCGTGCGCGTACTGAACAACCCCGCCGAACATCACGTCGAATACATCCTGTCGGTGCCGAACACCGGTCGCGGTGTGTCGGACGCGGTCAATCGGCGCTATCCGACGATGTACGACACCGGGGCCGGCGGTGTGGGAGCGCTGGTACTCGAGGTTCCCAACGACGGCGGCATGGACCCTTCGGCCTGGCGTTTGTATCGCGTCACCGGTGAACGGCAAACGGGTCGATGAGGCAATTCGTGTGGGAGGATTGTCCGTATGACGTGGATGGTTGTAGATGTCTTCTGAAGAAGTGCGTCCGCGTGTGCGTGGCACAGTGCGTCGCCGCATCGCTGCCGCTGTAGTCAGCTTTGCAACCGTCGCGGTGGTGACAGGAATGTTCACGACGCCGGTGGTTGCCGATTCGCCCAAGACGGTTCGGGTGGGAGCGTCGTCGAGCGGACTGACGCTCGACGGACAGCCATGGTGGCCTACCGGGCTGAATGCTTATCAACTGGCCACTGATTGGTCGGTGAACTTCGGCTGTGGCGCCATGGTCGATCTCGATGCCTACTTCGGTTCTCTGCCACCGAACTCCGTCACGCGTTTCAACGCGTTCCAGGCGCTCGCGGTGAACAAGGTGTCCGGGGAGATGGATTTCGGCCCGATGGACGCGGTGTTCGACGCTGCGGCGCGACACAATCAGTTCACGATTCCGGTGCTCTCACCCCAGGACAGCGGGTGTGATGACGGGCTGTTCAAATCCAGGGACTGGTACACCGACGAGTGGAAGGTCGCGAACCTGATCCCAGGTCGAGCCACCATGAGCTTCCAGGACTGGATGCACACCGCCGTCGACCGTTGGAAGAACGAGCCTTCCGTCGCGGCGTGGGAATTGGTGGGGGAGCCGGAACCGAGCCTGTGTACCGATGCCGCCTGCAATTGGTGGACAAGAACGTGCCCGTCTGATTCCGCGCAGGTGTTGCGGGAGTTCTTCGACACGGCAGGCGCCGAACTTCGGGCGATCGATCCGAACACCCTGATCACGGCCGGATACGTCGGGGGCGGTCAGTGCGGCACTGCGGGTGACGACTACCAGTACGTGAGCGAGTCCGACTTCGTCGACGTTCTGCAGTATCACGACTACGGAGCAGACGGGGTTCCGCTTCCGGGCGACCAGTGGAACGGACTGGCGCGTCGCATCGAACAGGCCGCGAACGTCGGGAAGCCGTTGTTGGTCGCCGAGACAGGCGAATTGGCAGGCAGTTGTGAATCACTGGCGACCAGAGCCACGAATATCGAGACGAAGCTGACGGGGCAGAAGGTGGCCGGTACGGCTGGAGCTCTCCTGTGGGCATTCGTGCCGGATCCACGGCCGAACGAATGCACAATGGATATCGGGCCTGACGATCCACTCTTCGACGTGATTGCTTCACTGGCAAGTTAGGACACTGCTAGTAGTCCACTGGGAGTTCCATCCAGTGGGAGTATGGTCACGATTTGATAACAACCTGAATCTGGTGTTGTGGCGTGATGACCGTATTTCGTTCGTATTCAATGGTATTCAGTGGCATTCACCTGTGGATAACCGAACTTGAAGGCGGGTGAAGTCGCACGGGACCATCGATGCGACGCTTCCAGGACCTTCGTCCGGGTCGGCTGGGGACGGTCCGGTTGAGGTGCTGAGTTCGGAAGTTGTGTCGTACCTGTCTCTTTGGCCAGTTGCTACGTCCCGCCGTGGTCAACGTCGAAATACGATCACAACCGTTCGCCGCGGTAACGGGTAGTGCGCGGAGTGCGGCGTGCCCCTCGTGGAAGTGACATCGAGGGGTGGTGTGTAGCTCTCGCGCGCAACGAATTCCGAGTTCGAGTCAACTTGCGGCGGCATCGGCCGCCCGGTAGACCTTGTGCGCAGGCTGTACATGCGATGTGAGCTTTCGGTCGTCGAAATGAGGGGACGACCGCTGCATGCGCGTAACGGTAAGTGTGTGGAGCATCGTGTGAGCGGAGAGGTGAACGATGACTGGGTGCGCTGAACGGCCTTTCAAGACTGCTGTGGTGCCGGCTGCCGGGATGGGGACTCGTTTCCTCCCGGCCACCAAGACGGTTCCGAAAGAGTTGCTCCCCGTGGTCGATACACCCGGGATCGAGCTGGTCGCAAGCGAAGCGGCGCAAGCAGGCGCGGAACGTCTGGTAATTGTCACTGCGCCGGGCAAGGCATCGGTCGTCGGGCATTTCGTCGAGGACCTGGTGCTCGAGGGCAAGCTCGCCGCCAGCGGGAAGCACCATCTACTCGAGCGTGTGCGTCGGGCCCCGGGCCTGATCTCGGTGGAGCCGGTTGTGCAAGAGTCTCCGCTGGGATTGGGACACGCTGTCGGTCTGGTCGAATCGGTGCTGGATGCGGACGAGGACTCGTTCGCGGTGCTGCTTCCCGACGATCTGGTCCACCCCTGCGGCATTCTCGACGCGATGGCGAAGGTACGTGTCGAGCGTGGTGGTTCTGTGCTGTGCGCGTTCGACGTCGCGCCCGATCGTGTTGGGGCCTACGGAGTATTCGACGTCCAAACACCTGTGGAGGGCAGCGATCCCGATGTACTTGCCGTCGTCGGCATGGTCGAGAAGCCGGCTCCTGAGGATGCTCCGTCCACGCTCGCCGCGGCCGGACGATACCTTCTCGATCGCGCCGTGTTCGACGCGCTCAGACGAATCTCACCCGGGCAGGGTGGCGAACTACAACTGACGGATGCGATAGCGCTGTTGATCGCGGAGGGGCATCCGGTTCACGTCGTCGTCCATCACGGAACCCGCCACGATCTTGGTAACCCGGGAGGCTTTCTGCGAGCATCTCTCGACCATGCGCTCAGTCGCACCGAGTACGGACCGGAGTTGCGAGTCTGGCTCAAGGAACGATTGGATCAGCCGGATCCGCAGTTGACGTACTGAATAATGCCGTCCATGACAGCTGAGGTCGAAATATGTTTTGGTGCACGAGAATCTGCACCATGTTCGGCTAGCGCGTATGTGAATGTCGGTAGCCCGGATTCATTCACTTTGTCGGTCGATACCGCGTCGGGTGAGTTCGTCCACCAGGGACTGTGTCGAAATCGTCGCGACGATCGACGGTGGAGTCATCCCCGGCTCCGCTTCCTCAGAGGTCAGATAACCGGCGGCTACGAGGACCTCCATGATCGGAGCGTCGAAGACCTGACATGCCGTCCGCATCGTGTCCTGCGTGGGAGGGCGTTTAGCCGACAGCCATCGACTCAGCTCGGAAGGTCGAATCTTCAGCGCACGCGCAGCTTCCTGGATGTCGCCGAACGAGCGAAGTTCCAGTTGATTCTCGACCCATGCGGAGAAACCACTCATAGCGGTCATATTGCCTGAGCCGAGACGTATATGCCACTTCCTTTCGGCCACGAGTCGAGGACAATTGGATATCTGCCATGTCGTGGCAAAGTTTTGCGTCGACGATTCGCTTATTTGCAGTTACGCGACGTTGCCGACAGAGGATGACTTCTGCGCTGAGCGGGGATTATTCAGCCCGGCGTCGGCGAAGGGTGAAATCGAGGGTGAAATGCAAAAAATTCGATTGTCGGAAGCAGGAACTCAATGACAACGCCGAGTCAAGTCAGACCTCAAGGTCTTCGGAATGATGCCGCTTCGACGGCAGGGCGAACGGGCAGAATTCCTTTGTCGCCGACTACCGCCGTGTGGATGGCGATCGCGATCGCAGTTCCGATATACCGCTCGTTGCCCGGCGCCGTCACGCAGTTGTGGGCGATGGCAGTGCTTGCGGTCATCGTGGCGTCAGTAGCGCTGGGACGAGTTGCTCGGCCGCAGTTTGTCGGCGTCTGGTTGACCGCCGGCTACGCCGCTCTCGTCGCCACGGTAACAGCGACGCGTGGCAATGATATCGGCGGAAATCTTTATGTTGGAATCCAACTTTTCATAGTTCTCGGGCTCGGAATATTTGTGATGGTCGCCAATGTCCGGCGTGATCCGGGTTTTGTCAGGCGTGTATGCATTGCGTTCATAGCAAGCCAATCGGTTTCTGCTCTGGCCGCCGCTATCCAATTGGCCGGTTCATCCGTCTTCGGTTTCGGTGTTGTGAACGGTCGTGCTCCAGGTCTGGCAGGTCACCCGAACGTTCTGGGCATCATGTCCTCACTTGCGCTGATTCTGTGCCTGGGGGCTGCAGTGCGAAAGGTAGGAAATCGGGTCGTTCTGGTGCTGATCTCGATTGTGAACGCGGTGGGACTGCTGGCAACCGGTAGTTTGAGTTCGTTGTCGGCATGCGCGATCGGATTGATCGTCGTGGCGATTTCTTCGCGAGTGAAGATCACCACCATCGTCAAGAGTTTTGTCGGCGCCTCTGTTCTCTTCTGGGTCGCAATCACCTACACCGAGTTCGGAAAGCACCTGGAGACGCCGGCCGATCGATACCTTCAGGTCACAGGGCAGACCAAAGCCGTCAGCACACTCGAGATCCGTAACGACACTTACGGATTCGCTTGGGATGCTATTCGCGCGCATCCGCTGTCCGGGGTGGGTCTGAACGCTGCCAATGCGGCCTCGTTCGACAACGTCACAGTCGTCCACAATGTGTTTCTACGGTCTTGGTACCAAGGCGGGGTGGTGCTTGCCCTGGCTGTGGGACTCATCATCTGCGCGACGGCATTGGTTGCGTTCAGATCGATGAAGTCCGGCAAGAACGCCGCCGCGGCCGGCGTGCTGGTCGCGATGATGACATTCGCACTGACCTCGGCATTTTTCGAGCAGGCGTACTACTGGCTACCGGTCGTACTCGCGTTTGCATGTCTTTCGGCCGGCAGTGATCGGACCGCAAGCTTCAAAGCTCAACCCGCGCAACAAGCGTTGATCGGGAATTGAGCTTACGTGTTCAAGCCATGGAAGGTCTTCTCCCAGTAAGACGGGTTGCGTATCAACTGATATGTGCCTTTGATGGCTGCGATGCTCATCAAGACCCAGTAAAGCGGAGCGGTCAGGCAAGCTATCAGCAGCATAGGATTTCGCGTCTCTCGGCATGCCACCAGGTTCATGTAAAGGACTGCGGCGTTACCGAATACGAGTGACACGAGGGCGGGAAAATAGACGTAGTTGGGAAACACGTCGTGGATGACCTCGGGCTGGCCGAGAATCCAACCCAGACTGATCAGCCAGAACGCCATGTTCAGTGTCGCCACAATGGGTGTCCCCGCCATCAAGATGGTGAAGCGTAGAAATCCGACCGTACCGAGTCCGCGCCACAGTTTCACAGGTTGACGCATGTGAACCAACCAAGTCTGCAGGTAACCCTTGTACCAGCGTGAGCGTTGTCGGATCCAGTTGATCGTGTCGCTGTTGGCCTCCTCCAGCGTCGTCGAGTTCAGAACAGCGGTCCGGTAGCCGCTCTCCGCGATGCGAACTCCGAGATCTGCGTCCTCCGTGACGTTGAAGGGGTCCCAGGCGCCGATCTCGTCGAGCACACTTCGTCGAAGGTGATTGGACGTGCCTCCCAAAGGAATCGGTGACTGACTGCGCATCAGTCCTGGGAGGATGAAATTGAACCAGAGGGCGTAGTCGGCCGTGAACCACGCGGTCAACAAATTCTGAGTCCCGTTGTGAAATGCGAGTTTCGCCTGAACGCACGCGGTATTCGATGGAAGCTTCGCGAAGGTTGCCACCACACGGCGTAACTGGAGCGGATCCGGTGAGTCCTCGGCGTCGTAGATGGTGATTATCTCGCCCGTAGAGAAGTGCAATCCGTAGTTGCAGGCTTTGGGTTTGGTGCGCGGATCTGCAGCAGGGACCTTCAAGATACTCACCACGGCATCGACTCCGGCGGCAGTCGCCGCGTCGATGGTGACGGTGTCATCCTCTTCGAGGAGCAACAGCACCTGCAATTTGTTCGAGGGGTAGTCGATCGCACGCATAGCGGAAATCAGGTCTCCGACTACTTCCGGCTCGTTGTACGCCGGCACAAGGATTGTGTAGTGCGGTAGTTCTTCATCGGAAAGCGAGCTTGCCTCCTGATCGCTGATCGTCACGATCGAGGAGGCATCCAGACCTCGTGTGAACAGCACTAGGCGATCCACCATCGCCCATACGTACCCGAGCGTGCATGCCAATGTGAGAACGATGAGCGTGGGAGTAAGGAAGAAGACCAGACACACAACGGTGATCACGAGAATCAGGAACAGGATGTTGCGCTGCCACGGATAGAACGCAACTGATGCCGACGAAATCGGTTTACGTTCACGCAGTCCGTTCACAGCATCGTGAAGTGCAACTCGTTTGAATTCTTCCGAGCTTTCGTCCTCAACCGAGAGATAGGGATCTACCACTTCTGTGCCTCCACGACAAGCCTTCCGAGGGACTGGAGCATACCTAGATCCTTGTACTGAGATTCGCTGTCGACAGTAGATATCCTGCCTCTGAGCAAAACTGCCAAGGTGTTGCTTCCATTCGAAGCCATCGATGGTTTCGGTTCGGGGAACAAGGCATTCGGTTCATGATTGTCCACTGTCAAGAGTGTGACGCGTTGTGCGGCACCGTCGCCGCGTGTCCACACGAAATTGAGGTTGCTCCAGGTGAGTAGGAGGGAGTCGTCGACAACTGTGTACATTTCCGCCACAACTCCACGAGTCAACTCAACTCGTACGGTGGGGCTGACACGTGCGTTCTGGAGATCATAGGTTGTATTGCTCGGATAGACAGACAGAGTAGACGGGCGACGCACTTGAACAACGTCCATTTGGACGGTGCGTGGTCGCATCTGGGTGTCCCAGGCAGGGTTGGGTGTGTCAGCACGAATTGTCTGGCGAGTGAGTGCCGAGGTGGAACCGAAGTATTTTCTCGGCCAATCGTATTCGTCGGTTGAGATCTCACGCCAACCGGCGGGGACGATGAGGCGTGGATCAGCAGTCGCCGGCGGACCTACTGAGACCGGAACGCTCTGAGTGGTGGGCACTGGCGTAAAAAACATCACGATTGCCGCGGCGAACACCACCAGGATCGTCCAGTTGCTGGTTGACGTCGAGGGATTCCGGAGCGGACGCTCGAACGGCTTCCATGACCTTCCACGTCGCTCGTACAGGTAGAAGAACCCGCCTACCAGTAACGCACTACCTATTGCTGGTAGCAGCTGGACGCTGAACAAGGGTGCAGTCGGGTACTGCCGCGAGAGGTAGTAGACCAAGGCAGCACCCAGGACGGACGAAGCGACGAACCCGGCGAATCCCCGTCTCCAGGTCCTACTGACGGCGATCGTCGTTGCGGCCGAGGCGACCAGCACCATGATGATGCTGTAGTCGAATCGTGTGCCGCCGAGTTCGGTCGCCAGCGTGCGGTAGATGAGCGGCGCCAGGACGATCGGAACAACCCAGATTGCCCAGTAGCGGTTCACCGGACGCAGCCCGAACATGAGAACCGCTGCGCTCCAGACAAATACCCATGCCGCGATTACATCGATATGCATCAATTCATAGTTCTCGGCAAAACGTGGCATGAGGAGTGCCTGTAAACCCAGAGAAACAAGTAAGCCGATACCACCGACAATCTTGTCCGTCTCACGGTCGTGGATCGGAAGGTCCGGGCCGCGTCGCAAATCTGTTCCGACGGCGGCTATCAGGCAGAGCAAAGGGAGGACAAAAACGTATCCGATGGCGGTACCGCTCGCGGTGCTCCTCCACAAATTGGTCCAGGTGGGCCAGAAAGCAAAGATTGTCGCGGCTGCAATCATCAGCCAACGTACTGTGAGGCGGGGGATAATTCCCGACTGCGTGCGTAGGTCGCGAATCTTCAAGATATGTAGTCCTATTCGAACTGGTCGTCCACTCCGGCTGTGTCGGCTGCAGCGAGGTTGTGTCAGCGAACCCGACTTTGGTCGACCTTACGTGATCGATCACAAGGTGCGAATCCGAGCACCGGCCGCTGCGGAACGGCCGAAGCCGGGCAGAAATCCCACATATTGAGACGAAGGAAAATTTTCTTTTCGGAGCTTGCTTGTTGCGAACTGGACGAGTGACCTGATCTTGTTTCGATGTTGAAGCCTGTATCAGCAAGGGCTGTAGGGCTATTCGCCTTCGAATTGCACATCGAATCGGCAATAGGGACCAAGATCCCTGCCGGGGACGTAGGTCCCCAACGGCGCAGGCACCTTATGTCGGCGAAAGTCATTGCGTTGGTTACCAATGGAAATGATCCTCTATTCAGGCCGTATCGGTAATGCGTTGCCCTGTGGCAACCGCCTACTGACGAGTAAGGTCCTTCGCTTTGCCGCACTTTCGTCGAAGTAACGCGATAGTTGCCTCTGAATCGATCTTTCGTTCTGTTGTTCCAGGCGCTCCGCCTCCGAACGGTGAGAGGCAAAGCGCTTGCGTTGCGGCCACATTGGAATAGGTAGGGGTGCGGGCGACTACAGGCCTGAACTGGGGCGACTTTGCGTTTGATCCTGCGCGCGGACAGTGCTGAAATGTAATCCACTCGGAGCGTGAGAGCGTTCCGATTCTCGAACAATTGCACTCTTCGGATCGAAGCGAGCAATTTGCTGTTCCAGTGGATTGCTCAAATCTGGTGAATCACGCTCAACACCTGTCAACGACACACGGATTCAACGACACACGGATTCCACGAATGAGGAAGGGACTGATCACGTGACGGCGCTCGACGTGTCCACACTGGGCAAGAC